>JAFGPS010000002.1 GCA_016936075.1 Sedimentisphaerales bacterium
AGAGCACGTTATATAAAATTGGGACGCCCTGTGCGATCCCGTATATGCTTATATCGGGAGGCTCCGATTACATAGCTTATCTGCGTTCATCAGCGATTGAATTATACTGTGTTCTGTGTTCTAAGTTCTTTGTAATCAGTGTCGAGAAAAAAAGAATACAGAATAAAACTGATTGTCTTTATGAGAATAGAGCTTCTACGAAGTTTTCGGGGTCGAATTCTGCTATGTCTTCGAGTTTTTCTCCGAGTCCTACGAATTTGACCGGGATATCGAGCTGGTCCTTTATCGCGATTACAATTCCGCCTCTGGCTGTACCGTCGAGTTTTGCAAGGACAATACCTGTTACATTTGTCGCTTCTCTGAACAATTTTGCCTGAGAGATTGCGTTTTGGCCGGTGGTCGCATCGAGTACGAGAAGTACTTCGTGAGGTGCGCCGGGGATTTTGCGAGCGGCTACGTCGTGGATTTTTGTAAGCTGCATCATCAGGTCCTTTTGCGTGTGCAAACGTCCGGCTGTATCGAGAATGAGAATATCGACATTTCTTGCCAGAGCCGCGTCGCAGGCGTCGAATGCAACCGCCGCCGGGTCGGAGCCTGTTTTGTGCTTTACGATTTGAACTCCAATGCGGTCTGCCCAGATGGATAGCTGCTCTACTGCTGCTGCACGGAACGTATCGCAGGCCGCGAGAAGGACCTTCTTACCGTTTTTATTTAGTATATAGGCCAGTTTAGCAATACTTGTTGTTTTGCCGGTACCGTTCACGCCAGCGACTAAAATGACAGTCGGGCCGCTCTGTGCCATACGCAAATCGTATCTCGTGTCTCGTGACTCGTGATCCCCTGGAGATGCCGAGCGACGAGAGCCGAGCGACGATTTTATATGTTCCTTGAGAAATGGGATAATATCGTCTGTAGTTGCTATTTGCTTCTTTTTATACGCCTCGCGCAGTTCGGAAACAAGTTTTAATGTGGTTTCTACGCCTATATCATCACTGATTAGCGTTTCTTCCAGCTCATCGAGCAGGTCTTCGTCGATTTTCCTGCCAAGTGTCAATACCGACGAAAGCGAAGAAGCTATTTTATCACGTGTTTTGCCTAACCTGTCTTTTAAATAATTAGCTGTTTTGCTAAAAAATCCCATTATATTCCTTTCTCGTACTGCGTATATCGTATTGCGTATTGCGTTCTGTCCTCGCAATACACATTACTCACGACGCAAGACGATTATTTTAACGGGATTGCATAAAATTTCAAGACTATAAGAAAAATTCTTTGACAAATAAAGGCCTATAGCTAATACTCGTGATGCGTATTGCGTATCACTTATTGTGTACGACGCATCACGCAATACGTATCACGCAATACGATATAAAGGATGTAGGTGTGGTTTCACAGGAAATTGAAAATATTTTTATAGATATATTGGAACGTGCAAAAGTACTCGACCCGGCTAACGCACGTCAATGGTTCGATAAACTTACTATGTGTCGTTTAGACGGCGGCTCTCTGAAAATAGGTTGCCCCGATGAGGTTACGGTCCAGTTTCTGCATGAAAACTGCAAAACAAGCTTTACTCGAGCCGCCCAGCAGGTTACAGGGCATCTCATTACAGTTGATTTCAATCTTGATTCCGATCAGAATACGAAAACAACTTCGACTTTTTACCCTCGCGGCTTGCGCTTGCATCCGGATTATACTTTCGATAATTTTGTTGTCGGGCCGTGCAATCGGCTGGCGCACGCCAGTTGTGTAGCCGTAAGTCAGTCGCCCGGTAATACTTACAATCCTCTTTTTGTCTATGGCGTATCAGGAATTGGGAAAACGCATCTTTTGCACGCGGTGTGTTTCGAGTCGCAAAGAAAGTTTGAAAAACTTGTGATACAGTTTTTAAGTTGTGAAGAGTTTGTAAACAGGTTCATACGGGCAATCGAAGAAGGAAATCTGCCTACTTTCCAAAACCAATTCCGGAATGTGGATATGCTCATAATCGATGACGTTCAGTTTTTGCGTGAGCGCGAGCAGAGTCAGGAAGAGTTCTTCCATACTTTCAACGCTCTTTATAATAGCGGCAAGCAGATTATTCTCAGTGCGGATTGCGCTCCCGGGCAGATTCCATCGCTCGAAGCTCGACTAACGAGCCGATTCAACTGGGGGCTGGTTTCGAGAGTTGACTCACCAAGCTATGAGACGAGAGTAGCGATTGTCCAGAAGAAAGCCCGTCTTCGCGGTATAGAAGTTTCTGATGAAATTGCCGAATATATCGCTCGGAAAGTACATGCCAATATCAGGGAACTCGAAGGAGCCTTAACAGCTATTTACGCGATATCGATGACATCAAATCGCAAAATCGACCTGGAACTTGCTCAACTTGCGGTCGAAGGGCAGATAACCTCGCATGAAAAGCATATAAGCATTACAGATATTATCGAAGTAGTAACAAGACATTTTGATGTAAGGCTGGCTGACCTGCAAAGCAAAAAACGCAGCCAAAGCATTACAGAGCCGAGGCAAATATGTATGTTCCTGGCGCGCAACCTGACTAAACACAGCCTTGAAGAAATAGGCGGTCACCTCGGTGGACGGGACCATACGACTGTAATGCATGCCTGTACCAAAATTTCACAGGCACAAAAAGACGACCCGAAAATGAAAGCGCTTCTAAGCGATTTGACAAAACAAATTACAAATCCAATCAGCATTTAGTTTTTTTTATAATCAAAAATTTCATTTCTAAAAAATACTTGAACCTTGTGCCGTAGTTGTGCGACTATAATAGTGTTTTGATAATTTCTTATAACAAAGCTATGGTTTTGTATTAGTAATGGAGAAATTTAAGTTGTCGGACAAAAAGGGAATATATTATGAGCTTTTGATTTTGCGATGCAAGAAGGGACAGAAAGAAGCCCTTGAAGAACTTGTATCGAACTGGGAAAAGCGGCTTTTCTATTATATTCGCAGACTTGTTGAAGATGAACAGGAAGCGTGGTCAATTTTGCAGGAGGTTTGGGTAAAAGTATTGCAAAATATAAAAAGAATTCGCGAGCCGCGTAAATTGCCGGTCTGGCTCTATAGTGTCACGAGGAAAACAGTCATAAGTCATCTAAGAAAAAAGTATTCAGAAAAAGAACTTTTGAAAAAAGAAGAAAGCAAGTCGAATCAAGAAGATTGTGAGTCGCAATATAATTTCGATAACGCTGAGCAGGTTCATTATGGACTTGATAAAATTTCTTTACCGCACAGGGATATATTAACATTGTTTTTTTTGCAGGATTTATCGTTGGACGAAATAGCTGAAACATTACAGGTTCCGAAAGGAACAGTTAAATCCAGATTGTATTACGCAAAACGGGCCTTAAAAGATGTTCTCGAAAAGGAGGCCAGATAAAATGAGTAAATATGATAAAAAATTCGATGAAAAATTGCTTGGATTGGAGAAAATCAATCCATCTTTAAAAGAAAGATATGAAAAGGAGATGAAGAACATGTTAGAAAAGAAATTAACCGGTTGGACAAAAGTATCCCAATATGTCAGCCTGATTATGGGTTTAGGTTTTGCTGTTCTTTTTGGTACATTTGCGGTAATCGCACCAAAGGAATTTCCTCTATGGGGGCGATCTATATTTGCGTTGGGCGCTCTTTTCGGATTAGTCTTGATTATTGTTCAAGTGTCGATTCTCAAAAAGGGTAAGTTGGATTTGAAAAAGGATGAAATCGCTGGAGCGGGACTCGGATGGGCTTTCATAGTCATTGTGGCAACTATTGTTCTTGTTTTTTCAGGAAAATTATCTGATAGAATTGTTGCTGTTCAGATGCTTGTCAACCTTATTTTTTTCGAGATAGCCGCAGCAGTAGGGCTGATTAAGGCTTTTATACAACGCTCCGAATTAAACACTCGTGAAAAGCTGCTTGAGATAGAACTTCATCTTGCAGAGCTTTCTGAAAAGTTTGAAAGTAAAAAGTAAAAGTTATAAGTGACTAAAATGCCTAAAGTGACTAAAGTTGTATTTGTCCCCAGGGGATTAATTTTAGTCACTTTCAACTTTACACTTTAGTTCACTTTTATAATCACGACTTCTGATTTATAACAGCGTTGTACATATCAAGATGGTCTGAGAGCAGTCTTGTAATCAGGAATTCTTTTCTGACTTTTTCTTTAGCTTTTTGGCCAATATCTTTTGCGGAATCGGGATTTTTCAGTATATGTATGATTCTATCTGCAAAACCATTAATATCCTGCGGATCAAGCAGGAAGCCGCCTTCGCCATCTACGATTTGGAGCGGAATTCCTCCTACATTCGAAGCTACTACAGGTGTTTGTTTCCAAAGTGCTTCAGTTACTGAAAGGCAAAAACCTTCTTTTATTGATTTTTGTATTATGATATCCGAGAATTTCTGAATAGCATTTACGAGCAAATCGTTATTTCCGACAACAAATAAAATGTCGCCGCTTTCTACATACTTCTTTGCTTTCTGGTATGTTTTATGATACATCTCAACGCCTTCCGGGTCATCGCTTGCGAGATTGTAGCAAAAGAGTAATCTGCAATCAAATTTTTCTTTCACAAGCTCGAAGATGTCGATAACACCCGAAGGGTCTTTCCATGGGTCAAGGCGTGAGACCTGCGTGATTAGCGGCTTATCTGTTGGTATGCCCGCCTTTTTAATATAGTCCATCATAACTTCTTCAGAAATATCTATGTTCTTACTATTCAATGGATTGATAGCAGGGGGTAGTAGCCTCTGGTCTATAGGCAAGTCTTCCTTTAAATATTTCTCACTTGATACGACAACCTGGTCATATTTAAGAATAAAACCTTTTAGAAAATCCCATAACTGAGGATTAGGAACAGTCAAATCAATGTGACATCGCCATATCCATGGCTGGCGTTTTCTGTATGACCTGATTAACGCCAAAGGTTGAGGGTCATGAACTATAACACAATCATGGTCAAGGTGGGCAAATCTCGAATAACTACGATTTACATCGAGATATAACTGCTTTTTTTCTTTTGTTAGGTCAATGTCGGCACCCTGAAGCGCATTATGGAAGCTTTTCGTTATCTCGAAAAAATCGGGAGTGCCATGTACAATACGCCAGCCTGTATCAATACCTACATCGTTCATAAGCATTACAAGAGAATAGAGAATCTCTGCTACGCCGCCTCCCATGTAGGTACTATTGACATGGACTATATGTTTTCCGTAAAGACCTCTCGCTCTTGCATATATTTCTGCCAATGTTTTATCTTCGACGATTCCGCGAAAATCTTCAAGTTTTAACATGTTCAATTCCTCGCTAATTTCTTTAATAACATTCTTGTTTCATTGGTCGTATTCACCCGAAATTTCGCTTGGGAAATTTCAGGTCCGACTTTAATGGAAAAGGCATTATCGGGTAAGGCGCTGAACATTTCTTCGTCTGTATAATCATCTCCCGCGGCGAGAATAAATTGAAAACTTTTATTGTCGATAAAGTAATCCGCCGCTCGGCCTTTATTTATATCTACTGGTTTGATTTCCAGAATTTTGTTTCCTTCGAAAACACCTATACTGAGATTTTCAGTAAGGTTGAGCAGATTGTTTCTTAATTCCTGCTCTCTTATATAGGCAAGTTCCGGTGCCGCTCTTCGGTAGTGCCAAACCAGCGAAAAAGTCTTTTCTTCAATTGAAGAACCTGGTGTGCGGTCGCAATAAACCTCAAGAATAGGTCTTATGGTCTTTTTCCATTCAGTTCCGAAATGATGAGTGCAATGCCAATCCTCGTTTTTATTTTTTATCCATGCGCCATGTTCGGCAACTATAGATGTACCAAGCTTAGAGAGCCATTTATCAAGCGAGTCTCTGTCTCTGCCGCTGATAATCACTACAGTATTTTTGGGATTATCTACCAATTTCTTGATTATTTCCAAAAGCTCTTCATCCGGGCCTGCCTGTTCAGGTTTATTTTTAAAGCCAACAAGCGTACCGTCATAATCAAGCAGAATCAGGCGTTTTTCACTGTTTATATATGATTTAATTAATTCATTTCTCGCACTATCGGAAAGTTTACGTGCATTTAATTCATGTTGTGTTTTCTTTATATCAGATAAAGCGTGCAAAAAGTCAATGCACCATCGTGACAAATCGTATCGTTTAAGTCTTGCCTGCATTAATCTGTTTCGTTCGATTTGTTCTTCTTGAGGCATTTCAAGTGCATCTTTAATAGCTTTTACGATTGCAGCCTTATTGTTTGAATTTACAACAATCGCTTCTCCAAGTTCGCTGGCGGCGCCTGTCATTTCACTTATAATTAATACACCAGTGCCATCGATTTTACTTGCAATAAATTCTTTGGCTATCAGGTTCATTCCATCTCTTAAAGGCGTTACTAACGCTATATCTGCCGCGTTATAAAGAGCGGATATTTGATTAAAAGATATAAAGCGATACAGATACCAGACAGGCATATAACCGATAGAGCCGTGTTCACCGTTCACTCTTCCTACAAGTTGTTCGAGGCTTTCTCTGAGCTTTTTATAATCCTCGACATCAGTACGTGTAGGAACTGCGACCATTATTAAAGTAACCTGGCCCTTGTACTGAGGATTTTCAGATAGAAACAAATCATAAGCTTCTAATCTTTGAATAATTCCTTTTGTATAGTCGAGCCTGTCAATTGAGATAATAATCTTTCGATTTTTGACATTTTGAATAATTTTATTTTGTTCTTTTTTTACATCAGGGATTTTTATTGCTTCGGAATATTTTTTATAATTGATACCCATTGGAAAAGCGTCTATCTTAACAATTCTGCTATCGATATGAATTTTTCCGAGTGTATGTTCGAGTCCCATTATTCTGCAAAGACTACTTAAAAAGTGACGCACATAATCATAAGTATGAAATCCAATTAAATCGGCGCCAAGTAATCCATTGAGAATTTCTTCTCTCCATGGCAGTAGCCTGAACAATTCGAAGGAAGGCCATGGTATATGCAAAAAATAACCGATTTCCACATCTGGCAATTTATTTCTGAGAAGCTGCGGCAGGAGCATCAATTGATAATCATGTATCCAGATTGAGTCTCCAGGCGTTGCGATTTTTAGTACTTCATTGCAGAATTCATGGTTAACCTGTTTATAGGTTTTCCAGAAACGCTCTTCCCATAAGGTACGTGTCAGAAAATAATGGAACAAGGGCCAGATCGTATTATTGCAAAATCCAAGATAATATTGCTCGATTTGCTTTTTCGAAAGGTAAACAGGCAAACAATGTTGAGACTTTAGTTCAGCGCTGATAACCTTTTTGTCTTCCTTATTTAGCTCTTCATTTTCTAATCCCGGCCAACCAATCCATAGCCGCTCGATATCCTCTGGAAGAGAAGATAATCCTACTGCAAGTCCTCCAGCGCTCGGTTGGAAGAAAAACTCACTGCCACGTTTATTTATACTGACCGGTAATCTATTTGCAACTATAAGTAAACGGTTCATAACCTTTTTTATAACAAAGAACGAAATAATCGCAAGTTAAAAAAGGATTAAAAGCTTACAATGTATGGATATAGGTATCCTAAGGCCCCTATATCGCCTAAAGTAAATTTCGTTTAATCCACTAAATGTGTAATTCAATAATTTTTGACACTTTTAACTTTAGTCACTTTTACCTGCTTTTTCCTTTGAAGTTTGTATCTTTCCAATTATGATATTCAAAACTGAAAAACATACATGGAGAATGTTTGTTGGATTCTGAAAATATACAGAAAAAATCGCATCGTGTAGTTCTGATTGCATCAGAGCATACTTTTTCGCAGTACCCTGTTTTGTTGAGGCATCTTCTAATAGGGCTTGCTGACGAATCCGTCCCTGTTGCGCTCGTATGTCCTCAGCGATGTAATGTCGAATCTTTGTCAATAGGTGCGGTAGAAATAATCCGGCATCCTCTTCTTGAGTTGCCTTTTACAAGTTTTTATAATAATAAATTGCTCCTTGAACAGTTAATGAAATTTAAGCCAACGGTACTGCATTGTTTGTGTGAGAGCCAGGCGTTGGAAACTAAGTTTTTAGCATGGCGATTAAATTTACCTTATATATTGATGGTTAATTCGTTTCATAAGCATTTCTCAATGTTATCAGCGACGGGAAACAATCTTCCAATTTCACATATTCATTGTAAAAAAATTATTGCACCTACGGCCAGTATTGTTGGCAATTTTACCAGGACTTTTTCTCATTACTCTGATTTGATTCAGCAGGTAAACCGCGGCACATTCACTACTTCAAAAACAAGTTGTTTTTCTCGAAATGCAAACTTTACAACAATAATGATGACTTACCCGGCGCATTATTGTGAAAGAATTGAAACTATTTTTAACTCTATCAGGCATTTAAAAATTAATGGATACGAGTTTATGATATTTTTGATTAGTAATGACTCTATGTTTCCGAAACTTTCATTTTTTACAAAAAGGTCTGTTTTTCCTTCGGCTGTATCAAAAACGGAAAAGCAGTTATGGAAATTGCTCAACGCTCTGGACCTTGCTCATTTGGTTACTATAGTTCCGCCGCAAATTCCGTGGCGACAGGTTCTTGAGTCAGGTGACATTTTTATTGATCCATGTCCATGTTTTGTATTCAACTCCATTTTGCTTGAAGCTATGAGTGTCGGTAATGCCGTAGCGGCAGCTCCCGGCGGAGTAGATGATTTGATAATTCCTGAAGAAACTGCCATAACATTGGAAAGTGATGATGAGCATAGTATTATGCAAACGCTTCAGCGACTTTTCGACAGACCTGAGTTCGCACGTCAAATCGCCAGAAACGCACAAGAATACGTTAAGAAAAACCATTCCGTAAGCAATATGATTGCCCAGATACTTAAAATATACGATGAAGCGGAAATTTGATTATTCATTAGGATCTGCTGTCTGTTTTTCTGTCACTTGAGTTTCTGCATGAAACCAGTAAACAATATCATCTGAGGATTTCTGGTGATTATTATCAATATTATCTGGTCCTTTGCTATATAAAACAAAACTATCACCACTCAATCTATAAACAAAAGAACTATTATTCATTTCATCTGTGAAGTTTTCTGGAGAAAGACTTGATTTGATTTCATCAAGTGTTTCAGGCCATTTAGAATTTTGTTTTTGATACAGCCGCAGAGCTATCATAATTCTGCTTGCTCGCTGCAATGAAATTAAGCGAAATGTATTTTCCTTCCAGATTTTTTCATTTTGTCTTCTTGAGAAATAGCTTGTAAAAAATACTTTAATCCTACTTATAAAAGGATAATTCTTTGTCGGATCTGTTATGGTTTTGTGAAGACTATTAACTTTATCTTCAAGCTTTTTATCCTGACCGATAAAATTCTGTGTGTTTGAAATTATTTTATCAAGTAATAATAATTGCTCTTCGGTTATGTCTTTATACATTGTTATGTCTCGGATATTTTTTAGACCGACAGATTCAATACCTATACCAACTTGTTTATAGATTCTCATTGGTTGTTGATTAAGGTGACCGGCAATCAAAACCTGGGATATAAATTTATTAATAGCTTCATCAATCCGGCCATCTCCTATGTCATTTGCACCTGCCCATGACAAAATAACTGTTATATTGCGGAGATAGCTGTATATTCTATTGCTAAGGAAATCGTTGATATTAAATGAAAATCTTGCTTCAGGGATTTTTGATATTTCAACAATATTTTTGATAAAAAGATTGTATTTTCTAAGCATAACAGAGCCGTTGGGATCATTATCACTTTGCCATGGAGTGTAATTTGTGATTGCTGGCAGATAGCTTTTGAGATTATTTAAGATAGCAATGTTATTAGAATCTGTTAAAAAAGCATTGTAATATATAGCTGCGTTTTCAGAATTTGGAATTGCAAGGGATGCTTCAATAGCGGCTAATTGTTCCTCTGGAGATTTATAAAATATGGTTTTGAATAAAATAGAACAGGGAATAAAAGCCAGACAAATCGAAATCGCGAGCAGAAAATATTTCTTCGGTTTTTTTGAGTATTCAGCATTTTCTGTATTTGCAACCATAGTTCATTCTACATTATTCGGGTCATTTCGAGTTGTTTTAGTATTTTGAGATTGAATTTGAGGAGTATCCAAAGGCCAGATTGGCCAGTCATCAGCAGGAGATTTTTTCTGGCCGTTTTCATCAATACCGTTTAGTCCAGTGCTGTATAGAACAAAATCGCCATCTTTGAGTTTATAGACAAACGAGCTATCATTTTGCGGATCGATAAGAATATTTTCGGAACTAAGGAACGGCTTAACTTCATCGAGTTTTTCAGGCCACTTTCCGTTTTTATTTTTGTATTGTCTTAAAGCAACTAAAATCTGAGTGCCTTGCCTATCTGTCAATAGCCGCAAGTATATTTCTTTTACCCTTTTCATGGCGGCTTCATCATTTTTTCTACTTAACCATAATTCTTTTAGCCGTTCTAAAAAATTGTTCGCGGTTGTTGTGGGTAAGGTTTTACTATTTAAGTTTTCTACATGGAGCATAAATGTCCAATATTTGTCAAATTCGAATTTCTTGTCGAGCAATGAAGTTTCAATGGTTTTTATCTGCTCAGTTGTCGTATTTTCATTCATTATAAAACTTTGAGTTCTTTGAAGACCTAAAGATTCCATTGCAATACCGACTAAAAAAACAATTGCAACCGGCTGTTGACGAAAATGTCTTCCCATATTAATACAACAAATGTATTTTTCCATAGCCTGGTCGGTTCGTCCTTCTCCGAAATCATAGTTGGCTGATCTCATAAGCCAGAAAGCGAGTTGCCGAATAAAAGATAAATGAGACATAATGTTATCCATATCTTCTAAAGAGTTTATTGCTATTGGAAAAAGGCAGTGTTCATATTTAGAAGCCTCGATAAGTTTTGTAAAAATATCTTCATTTTCTTCTAACCATTCTGCAGCTTCAGGATAATCCTCACTCGTCCATGGTGTTTGTCTGGTTATATCATCAATTGTTAAAGTTAAAAAAGCAGGTTTTAAATAAGACTCAGTATAATCTTCAATTAGTTGATTATAGATTATAGCCGCGTTTTCTGAATCTGGAATTGCTATCGATACTTCAATTTCTGCCAGTTGTTCTTCTGGTGAGTTATAATAGAAAATCCGCCATATAATTACACTTGTAATAATCAAGAACAGGATTATGTATATTACTCTTAAAAAAATATTGGGACGTTCTGAAATTACTTTTTCCTCAATTCGCTCTGACATTCCAGTCTCTCCATGTTGAGAATGCGAGTTAATATTGTTTAGTATTCCGCTTTAGTTGGAATTATTGCCCATGCCGCGAGATATGTAAGTAATACAGGCACGATTGCGGTTACGATACAAAGGAATACTACGATAAGTCTTATAAGTGTTGGGTCGATATCGTAGGTTTCACCTATTCCGCCGCATACACCGAAGATTTTTCTATCTGTTTTTGATATATATAATTTTCTCATTTGTCTCTCCCTTAAAAATATAAGGTTATGTCATTTCCATACTACTATTTAACAACAGATGAAGGTCCTGCTTTTATATGGATTATACAAACATAAACAAATTATGAAAAGAATAAATTGTTTTGCTCTTTTAACTTCATTTGCATATCTTTTTTGACGATATTAAAAGCGGCTTCGGGGAAAAGGATGATGAAAAGCAAATTATTCTGGGGGAATTTTGAAACTTCCTAAAATAGCTTATATTTTACTATAGAGGATTAATGGCAAGAAAACGTAATACTACTGTTGCCGGATGCGCCTTTGATGCAAAAACAATTGAAGCGGTGTGGAATAAATCGCAAAAAATAAAAGATAAAAATGCTTTTATTTATCGATGTGACATTCTCGGTAACACACTTTTTCGCGGCTCATATGGAAAACAAACAATAATGGGCTGGGAAATAGACCATATCAAATCAGTCTCAAAAGGCGGCACAGATGATATGAATAACTTACAGATTCTCAATTCAGGTGCAAATGCAAAAAAAGGTGATACATATCCCTGGCCGTGATGGATAAATATCACCTTCAATTATTTTTACATATCAAGTTTTTCACGCATGTAGCTCAGGACGTTATCCGCGTTGATTCTGGTTTGCTCCATTGAATCTCTATTGCGAACTGTTACGGTATTATCTTCGTTAGTCTGGCCGTCAACGGTGACACAGAAGGGTGTTCCTGCTTCGTCCTGTCTGCGATAGCGGCGACCTACTGCGCCTTTTTGGTCATAGAAGCAGTTGAAATATTTCTTCAGGTTGTCGTATATCTTTCTTGCTATTTCAGGCATGCCGTCCTTTTTGACCAATGGGAAAATAGCCACTTTTGTTGGAGCAAGAGCAGGGTGGAAACGTAATAAGTTTCTTGTTTCGCCGCGAACTTCTTCTTCGTCGTAAGCATCGACCAGGAAAGCAAGTGTGCTTCTGTCCATGCCTGCGCTTGGCTCTATTACATAAGGAATATAACGCTCTTTTTTCTGCTCGTCAAAATATGAAAGGGGTCCTTTGTTGTAATCTTCTGATTCATCAATAAGACTAATCTTTGATAAGTCTCTATCGTTCTCGTACCATTTATTCAGCGTTCTCATACCGCGCTGATGTTGTCTCAAATCGTAATCAGTTCGATTCGCGATACCTTCGAGTTCCTGCCAGTCACCTGAACCGAACGGGAACTTATATTCTACGTCAACACAACCTTTGGCATAATGAGCCAGTTCGTCCGGGTCATGGTCACGGAAGCGGAGGTTTTCTTTTTTCATACCTAAATCAGTGTACCATTTACATCTCGCTTCTTTCCAATGCTCGTACCATTGATCATCCGTTCCCGGCTCGCAGAAAAATTCAAGCTCGGCCTGTTCGAACTCTCTTGTTCGGAAAATAAACGCTTTTGTAGTAACTTCGTTACGGAAGCTCTTGCCAATCTGTGCGATACCGAATGGAACTTTTACGCGAGTCGAATCGAGTACGTTTCTGAAATTCGCGAAAATACCCTGAGCTGTTTCCGGCCTGAGGTGTATTGTCATCGAATCATCGATATTTGCTCCCATTTGTGTTTCAAACATAAGTTTGAACGGCATAGGTTCTGTAAACTGGCCGATTGTTCCGCAGGACGGGCAAACTTTATTTGTTAAATCCTGTCCCGAAGCGTTTTCAATATTATTGTCTTCTTTATCTTTAAGATGGTCAACACGTGTTCTTGTGTTGCATTTTTTACATTCGGCGATTAGATCCGCGAATTTATCCGCATGGCCGCTTGATTTCCAGACCATAGGGTGCATTAAAATACTGCAATCCAGGCCGACCACATCGTCGCGCATCTGGACTACACTTTTCCACCAGGCCTTTTTTACATTATTCTTTAACTCGACTCCGAGTGGGCCGTAATCGTAACAGCTTGCCAGGCCGCCATAAATTTCACTGGATTGAAAAATAAAGCCTCTTCGCTTGCATAAGCTTACGATATCGTCGAGTTTGGTCAGTTTTGCCATACAGTAAATTCCTTAAATATTTCTTTATTTGAATATTAAAACTAAGTATTATAAAATAAATGCAGATAAAATACAAGTACCGACCGTTTTATTTATAATCAGGGAAAATAAGAGAAATGAAAAATAAAACAGCTTATAAAATAACCAGTATTTTATTTATTTTATTGTCTTTCGCGTCAGTACAGACTTTAGCAGAGGAATCTAATAAAGCAAAGTCGAATTCCGCGATTAATGTATGTGTTGATCCCAGAGTTGAACTGATAAGCATTATTTTCAAGCTTGCAGGAAATCCGGAATATAACAGGAGCCAGTATTTTAGCTATGTTGGTGATATTGAATCGCATTTTGGAAAATTTAAGGAACACGACGTAGTTAAGCTTGCAAAAAAATTAAGAAGCACACGTGGAGTCAGCTACGATGCTCCAATGAGTTTAGCGATATATATTAAGGATATAAATGATTTTGACTTATTATTACCGCTTGATCCTTGGCCGAAGACTCTGGATAGCCGCTGGAACAAAGATAGTGTATTGGAATTTCTCCGCAAAGCTAAACAATTTGCACAGGAAACTGAATTTGACAAGTTTTTCAAATCACACAAATCGATGTATGACAAAGCAGCAGAGAATTTCCGTTCGATGATGGAAAATGAGTCGCATCTTGAGTGGTTCGATGAATTTTTCGGAGCAAAACCTGGCGCAGAGTTTAAAATTTGTTTAGGTATTACCAAT
Source organism: Sedimentisphaerales bacterium (assembly GCA_016936075.1). Classification (GTDB taxonomy): domain Bacteria; phylum Planctomycetota; class Phycisphaerae; order Sedimentisphaerales; family Anaerobacaceae; genus JAFGPS01. The sequence goes on from JAFGPS010000002.1 coordinate 14,224, forward strand.
GGTCCGAGTAATTACGGCTCAAGAATTAAATTGAACGGAAAAGAAACATATTATTGCATTCAGGGAATATGGAAATTTGCGTTACTCGGTTTTGGTGAGCCGCGTTTCGACAAGAGTATGTTACCGATTGTAATTCATGAGTTCTGTCATTCTTATGCCAATCCAATTGTTGATGCCCACAAATCTGAAATTGAAAAATCAGGCAAAAGAATCTATGCTCTCGTTCAGGAAAAAATGAAAAGAAACGCTTACGGTAACTGGCTTACAGTTATGAGAGAATCTCTCGTTAGGGCGTCTGTAGTTCGTTATTTGGCTAAAAACGAAGATAATAAAATGACTAATCAGCAAATCCAAAGCGATATTAACAAGGGCTTTCTCTGGATGCGGGAGCTTTCGGATTTATTGATTGAATACGAACAAAATCGTGATAAGTATCCTGATTTGGATGCTTTTTTTCCTAAAGTAATTGAGTTTTTCGATAATTATCAAAAAGGTTAAAAAAACTCGACGCTTTCATTTTTTTATGATTTTGACATCTTTTTTATTTGGAGTTAATTTTAAGCTATCCTGCCAATTCTGATTTCCTGCTTCAAGTGAGCGTAAAAAGCCATAGTTTATATTCCCATCGCTAAAATAGAGTTTTTTCCCTTCATAACGCTGGTCTTTCGCGTATTTTCCGAGGACAGTTGAATAATACCAGTGCCATGGGAATTTATGACTATTAATTCCGGGATTCGCGTCAGTTAAATCTACATTATGAGCGTTTGTAAGCAATATTTCAGTAACTGCAAGGGTAATATCGTGCGTAAAATAATGCTCAATCCAGCAGGTAATATTCGGATCATTGCTAATTGAACCAAGTTCTTTTTCGTCCCAGAAGGGCGGCACATAAGCATCCAGAAAAGTCAGATGAAATGTCGAGTTTGTTTGTTTCGATAAGATATTAGCTGCTTCGTTAATGGCCCATGAGCCGGCAGAATGACCAATAAGATGTATATGACTGAAGTTTTTTGATAGTTCCAGAATTTTTTCTGCCAAAATATCGCCTGCTTTTTCTTTTGCAAATGTAGCTGCGTCTGTAGGATTCAGAACCATAGATTGTGTTCGCCAGTCGAACCAGGCACATGTCCATTCATCAGAATCAACTTTATCAGCAATTGCCGTGGCAATATCGCAAGGCCAGGATTTGTCTTCTATCCAGCCGTGTGTTATTACCACGAGTTTCTTTTGTATTTGTGGATTACCCGATGAAACCTCATTTTCCTGAGGAGAAATAATTAGAAGAACCGGATATGGAGACGGCTTAATAGTGGATTTTAGAAAGAAAAAACGACGAATAAACACAACACTTAGTATAGCTGATGCTATTACAATGGGAAGTAAGATATATAAAAATCGTTTCTTTAGGTGAATCATAGATTGAAATATTATATCGAATGGAATTTTAATTACAATGTTTACTATGGGCTATATTGACAGTTTATGCAATGAGGCTTATACTTTCAATCTATGAAACATGAAATAATTGCAATTTTGAATTTTGGCAGTCAGTACAGCCAGTTAATCGCTCGCAGGGTACGTGAGCAGAATGTATGTTCGAAAATTTTCCGCCCGGATATATCCGCGAAAGAACTTTCACATATGAATTTGAAGGGAATCATTCTTTCCGGGGGACCGGCAAGTGTATATGCAGAAGGTGCGCCGCGTTGCGATGAGGATATCTTCGAGTTAAACGTCCCGATTTTGGGTATCTGCTATGGAATGCAGTTAGGGTGCCAGATTTTAGGCGCTGGAATTATCCCTGCCGGCCATAGGGAGTATGGCAGAACGGATGTAACGATAAAGGATTCAAGCGATTTATTCGGGAATTTGCCTGATTCCATAATAGCATGGGCAAGTCATGGCGACCAGCTTGAAAATCCTGGACGTGATTTTGATATTCTTGCAGAAACAAAAACGTGCCCATACGCGGCGGTCAGGCATAAACGTCTTAATTTTTATGGAGTTCAGTTTCATCCTGAAGTGTCACATACTCCAAAAGGTTCGACGATACTTGAGAACTTCCTTTATGGAATATGCGGCTGTTCCGGTGATTGGAAGATGAGTGACTTTGTAAACGAAACAGTTGAGTCAATTAGAAAAAAAGTTGGTAATGCAAATGTAATCTGCGGATTAAGCGGGGGAGTTGATTCTTCTGTCACCGCGTCGCTCATTCATAAAGCAATCGGAAATCAGCTTATTTGCATTTTTGTAGATAACGGCCTGCTCCGAAAGAACGAGGTTGATAACGTTGTTTCTACATTCGGAAATCATTTTCATATGGACCTTCATGTACTGGACTGGTCAAAGCAATTCCTGAAAAAACTCGAAGGTGTTACTGACCCGCAGCAGAAACGTATTATAATCGGCTCAGAGTTTATCGAAGCATTTAAATCCGAAGCCAAAAAGATACCGAATGCTAAGTTTCTCGCACAGGGAACTTTGTATCCGGATGTTATTGAATCCGGAGCAGAAGCATCTGCCGCGTCGGTTTCAAAAGATTTAACTGTAGGAGCCGCTAATATAAAACTGCATCATAATGTAGGCGGTTTACCAGCCGAGTTGGGTTTTGATCTTGTAGAGCCTTTGCGTGATTTATTCAAAGATGAAGTAAGAATTGTAGGGGAATATCTCGGACTGCCTGAAGATATGGTATGGCGGCATCCATTCCCGGGACCGGGACTTGCCGTTAGGATTATCGGAGATATCACACCCGAAAGGCTTAAGATTTTACGTGATGCAGATGAAATCGTAATTGATGAAATTAAATCCGCAGGCCTGTATAGAAAAATTTCACAGGCGCTTGCTGTACTTGTTCCAGTCTCTACAGTAGGGGTAATGGGTGACGAGCGAAGTTATGAAAGTGTTATAGCAGTAAGAGCAGTCGAAACAGTTGATTTTATGACTGCTGATTTCTCAAGGATTCCTCATGATGTTCTTGCTATAATATCAAATAGAATTATCAATGAAGTACGCGGCGTGAATCGAGTTGTTTATGACATTTCAAGTAAACCACCGGCTACGATAGAATGGGAGTAGGATGGAACAGCGAATAGATAAGCATGTATTGAAAAATGGTATGGTAATTCTTGGCGAACCGATGGAAGGTGTCGAATCAGTCGCCTTTTATTTTTTGGTACCGGCTGGTGCGTCACGTATGCCTGACAAAAGCTGCGGTGTATCTAATATCCTTGAAGACTGGATATTAAGAGGAGCAGGTGATAAGGATAACAGGCAGTTAAACGATGCGATTGATGGATTTGGTGTAATAAGAAATAATTCAGTAGGAAGTTCTTTTATCTCAATAGGAGGTTCGCTCGAGTCCAGCAATATTTCTAAAGTAATTGATTTATATGCGGATATTATAAATAAACCTCTACTGAATGATGAAGAGTTTGAGTTTTCAAGGCAATTGGCAATAGATGAAGTTTTATCGCTGGAAGATGACCCGCGTCATAAGGTTATGCTGAAACTCAGGGAGCATTTCTATCCGGAACCTCTTGGCCGGAGCACATTAGGTGAAATTGAAGATTTAAAACAACTAACGAGCGAAAAAACAAAACATATTTTTACCGAGAAATTTAATCCGTCAGGAATGATATTTTCAATTGCCGGTAAATATAATTTCGAGTTAGTTTGTAACCAAATGGAAAACTTGTTCGCGAGGGATAGTCAGAAAGCAAACGTCGAAGAAATAAAGATAAAAGAGGGATTTAATAAATATACTCATATCAAAAATAGCGGCTCACAGGTTCATATAGGTTTGATGACAAAAACAGTCAGACCGATGGATAAAGGCTATTATGATGCAAGGGTAGCTGTTTCCGTTTTGTCTGGAGGGATGAGCGCGAGGTTGTTTACCGAAGTAAGAGAGAAACGCGGCCTTTGCTATGCAGTCGGTGCAAGATATCACAGCCTTAAAGAAGCGGCTGGTATCTTATGTTACGCCGGTACAACTCCGGATAAAGCCCAGCAGACTCATGATGTCATTATTGAAGAGTTCAGGAATCTCAGTAAAGGTATAAGCGAAGATGAGATTGAAAGAGCTAAAGCTGGCTTGAAAAGCTCTCTTATTATGCAGAGCGAATCATCAAGCAGCAGGGCGGGTTCAATAGCGAGTGACTTTTATATGCTTGGGAATGTCAGAAGTCTTGATGAAATAAAAGATTCCATCGAAAGAACCAGCGTTAATTCCGTAATTGATTTCCTCAGTGACAATCCGTTCAAAGAGTTCACTGTTTTTACAATTGGACCGACAGAAATTAATGTCGAGTAAAAAATAAAGTGACAATATCACGTCCTATAAATATAAACACATCTTTGAATAATTATTTATAGTCCCATAATCCTGATGCAAGAGATGTTTGTTTATTTAATGAATGTCCTATAAAAAGCTCGTAATACAGGAGGAAAAATTTTAAAGGTAAAAAACGAGTGACATTATGGGCTGGTCCAATAAAATTATTAAAGTTGTTTCACGTCACCGGTCGATTTAAGGTTCATCAGAATATAGTTTTTGTTATCTGGATTGAAAATTTAAAAGTTTAATAAATTAGGTGTGAGGCCGATATTTTACAACGAATCTTAACAATTAGCAGGGACAGGCAAGTTCATAATTTTGTAAAAGATTATGGTAGGGAAATTTATGGTGCCGATGATCTTTTGGAAGCTTTAAATATCATTACTGATATTAAGCCTGACCTTGTTCTTTATGACTCAAGTATCAAATCTGGAACAATATCTAAAAATATACGGAAAATCGGGAAGAATAATAATGTCCCTGTCGTAATAATTGCAGATGAAAACGATAGAGAAAAAATTGAAGATTATCAATCAATGGGGGCCTTTGATTGTTTAACTGGAAAAGGTGACAACGAGAAGATGCAAACCATTGTAAACGAATTAAATAATACTATAGAAGAAGTAGTTGAAAATACAGATAATAACAATAAAGAGGATTTGAATCATTTTTTTGCCGAGGATATTGCCGATTCGGTTAGTATGGTAGGAAAAAGCAAGTCGATCACAAATACGATTAAAATGATTAAGCTGGTTTCTGCAAGCAGATGCAATCCGATTTTAATTCTTGGTGAAACAGGAACTGGAAAAGAATTAGTAGCAAAAGCTATACATAATATACGACATCCCAACGAACAGTTTGTAGCCGTAAATTGTGCGGCTCTTACGGCTAATCTTCTTGAAAGCGAATTATTCGGACACGTAAAAGGTTCTTTCACTGGTGCAGACAGGGATAAAACAGGGCTTCTTGAAATAGCACATACAGGAACTATTTTTCTTGATGAAATCAGCGAGATGCCTATGGAGCTTCAGGCAAAATTATTAAGAGTGCTTGAAGCAAAAGAATTCAGAAAAGTCGGAGGAACAAAAAATATTACATGCAAAGCCTCAATAGTTGCATCGAGTAACAGGAATCTTCTTGAGGAAGTAAATAATAATCGTTTTAGGCGCGATTTGTATTACAGGCTTAATATAAGTCCGATAGTAATTGCTCCATTAAGCTCACCTGACCGTAAAGAAGACATTCCGTTAATTGCAGAATATTTTTTGAAAACATCTAATTTCAGTCCTGAAAAACGAAACAAAGTAAAGGCATTGACGCAATTAGCGATTGAAGCATTAGAGAAATATAATTGGCCGGGTAATGTTCGTGAACTGCGCAACGTTATTGAAAGAGCGGTTATGTTGGAAACTACTGACAAAATCGGACTTGATGGCATAATATTCGATCCAATGGAATGTATTAATATATCAGATACAAAGAAAACTAAACAAATCGAAGATTTTTCACTTGAAAAAGCGGAAAAAGAGTTGATATCACGCGCTCTCCAGGAAACTGGATGGCAAAAAACACGCACAGCGGCTCTTCTTGGCATAACCAGAGCTACACTTTACGCAAAAGTAAAGCAATATAACATTGGAAAAGATGGTTTCACAGAAGAAGATGTAGAAGAAAAAGAAGTATCCCTTGCGTCTTCTTAATCAAATCAATATGTAAGAAAATTTTCCATACGTATATAAATCAGACATTTCCTGAATCCCAGTACTTTTATTCATATGTGACGTTTCTATAAGTGTATGTAGATAAAGATGTTATGTATTAGGGTTGTAGCGGCTAATTGTGGCACAAGTCTTGCTAATAAGATAAATATGTATTTGTGTACAAATATTTTAAACAGAAACCGTAGTGCTTATAGGAATAAAGTTAGTTGGAAGAAGTTTAATATAATTGGTTTGTAAGATATGGCGCCGGAAGAAAAAAAAGAAAACAATGAAATGAATGAGAATAAAGCGCCATTGGAACGCAATGAGAAAAGCGATAACAAATCTGAAGAAGGTTTGGACAAAAACTTTTTCGTTTCTAATGTTATACCAAAAGAAGAAATTTCTGAACGAGATATTTTTGCGGGGAACGAGGATTTTTATAAACTTCTTTCTGATTCAATGGAAGTTCCCCAGGAAGAGTTCATAAGCAGGAATCTGAAAATTCAAAACAAGCAGAGTAAATCTTTTGTTTGGATTAAAAGGTTATTAATCACGGCAATTATTACAATAACAGCAGCAATGGGTTATACCATAATAAAAAATAAGCTTGGATTATTCCAGGGACCGGCTCTTTCAAATGCGAACCAGGTTGCAGTACCTCAGCAGGAAATTGAACCTGTAATTCTACAAGAGCCGGAAAAACAGGAAAAGCAAGAAGATGAAATTGTGTTTTCAGCAGAGCAGCCGGTATCATTGGAAGTTGCAAAGAATTTTTATATGCAGAAAGAATATAAAAAGGCTTATCAGGTTTATGAAAAACTACATCAGATACTTCCTGAGAGCGAAGAACTGGTCAGGGACTATCTTAGTTTTCAAATGGCTTTGTGCGCGGAAAATAGCAGGGAGTATGATAAAGCCTACAACCTTCTGGCACTTGTATCAGAAAGCCGCTCTCCTGTAATAAGAATAATTTCGAATTACAGGTTGGCACTTATTGAAATTCAGAGGAAGCGTTATCTTAGAGCGAGAACCAGGGCGTATAAGGCACTTGCATTACTTAAATCAGTAGATTTTGATGATGATTGGGAAGTATCGTTCGAATGTGACTGTAATTACATGGTTTCACAGTGCCTTACACAATATATTATGTCACTGAGTAATACAGGTCAGGAGTTTCCAGAAGATTTCTGGAGTCAATCGACATCCTTTTCTGATCCTTTGGAAAATATTAATGAAAAGGAGTTAAAAACTTTTCTTGAGTCAGGTATCGAACAGTTATATCAAGGTCTTCTTGAGCCGAAAATGAAGCAACAGGAAGATCGGGGTGTATTTCCACGCTGGTCAGTTACATGCTTCGGTGCATCGCTTGAAGAATTCCTGTCAAAATTCGCAATGAGTGCGGGTTTCGATATCCAATGGGTTTTAGAAGTCGGTTCAGATTCTGGTTCGGATGGATATATAATTCGTCAAAGACCTGTAAATATGTATCTATCTTCAGTGGCTTCCGAGCAGGTTGTGCTGATAGCTGCAGGTTGTGCTGAATTATTAGCAATAAAGCAGGAAGGTACAGAAGAGGAAAAATATCTTATATATAATCCCTCGAACTATTTATCCTTAAATGAGCACATAAAGCTTTTGAGTCTTCATGCTATTTCTCTCTGGCAAAAGTTTATGCTTACTTTTCATGCTGACCAGAGACTTGGTAATGTTCATTTCGCTATGGGACTTCTTCAGACACTTACGGATCAGAAGAATGATGCTATTGCTGAGTATAAATTGGTTGCTAATCGTTTTTCACAAATATCGCTTGCTCCATATGCCTTACTGAAATCGAGTGATTTAAAAAGTGAGATTCATGATTATCAAGGCGCAAGAGAAGATTTGAAGCAGTTAATAGATCAGTATCCAGATACACAGATATACAGAGATGCTTATCTTCGTTTTGCAGAAGTTACAAGGCAGGCTGGTCAGTATATCGAAGCGGCTCAACTATTCTGTAGGGCATATAATTTTGAGTTATCCGAGGATTCTAAAATTGAAGCAACTTTCAGAGCTGCTAAATGTTTTTATCAGGCACAAGCCTATGATGATGCCGAAATATGGTTCAATATGTATATAAATTTATCTGGAGTAAAGAATAAAGACGAATTATTCTCTGCATATTTTCTTTTGGGTAAAACGTGTCTTGAACTAAAAAAATATGAACAGGCATGTGATTCATTCCAGTTTGCAATAACCGAAAAAAGTTCCCGTGAGCAATATATCGAGGCAGTAAAAGCTCTTGTGCAGGGTTACATTGAAAAGGGAGATTTTATCAAGGCTCTTGATGCACTTGAAAATACACGCTCGGTTTCTTTGTCACAGAAGCAATTTGTGGAGATGCTTATCCAAAGAAGCATGGTATATCGAAATCTTGGACTTTTCGAAACTGCGATAGACTTACTGAAAGATAGATCTGATTTAGTTACTGAAAATCAATTAAATGCAGAAATTTCGCTTGAAATGGCAAATTGTTATCTCGCAAATAATAATCTTGATAAGGGACGCAGTTGTTTAAGTGAAGTAATACGTTTAGCAGAGCCGGGCGAATTTTCACAAAAAGCGGCTAAAATGATGGCACAGGTATGTCTGGAGCTTGGATACAGTTCACAGGCAGTTTCTGTTTGCAGGCAGCTTTTAGATACAGATGTTTCAGATGATAACCTCAAAAGTGAAGTGAAAGTAATATTAGCTCAGGCTCTTAACCAGGAAAAGAAGTATGAAGAAGCCGCGTTGGTTTTGTCCGCTCAGGATTAAAAGGAAAGTATATGAAAGTAGAACTTAATAAAATATCAAAGCAGAAAATGTTCAATATGGTAAGTCTGATTCTTGTTTATGTAATTTGCCTTATGCTCTTGCCTTTTGAACAATTATCTTTCTTTGAAGGTCAGGCTTTTGCAGATTCTAATGATTTGATTGATTACAGTATTGGTATGGAAGAGCAGAATGATACAGTAAATATAAATAGTGAAATAAAGAAAACATTATGGCAAATAAACGTTACTCCAGCCATAAAAGAGAAAGACCAAATACAAAAAAAAGAGCTTCAGTTCCTTATAGAACAAATTAATTCATTCGAATTATCATTGCCTGATATAGATTATAATTCAGAAAGTGCTTATGAAGCTGTATCAAATGAGCCTGAAGAAACAGTACCGCAAGAGGAAAATACTGAATCGAATATGAAAAACGAAACAAGCAATAATAAAATCTACGAGTCAATAACAGAGCAAACAATTCAAAAACTCAAAAAAATGGCAGAAAATCCTGAAGAAGTTGAGAATCCTTATGAAATTGGAAATACATTGTATTTAAGCAACAATATAGGTGAAGCGGCGGCTTTTTACCAGGAAGCGCTCAAACGCAAAAAACCTGAAGACATGTCAGCTTCAGATGACAGGGCATGGTTATTATTTCAGGCCGGAAATAGTCTGCGAACTATAGATATGCTTTCGGCCGCTGATATGTATGGAAAACTTATTACTGAATATCCTGATTCTCCCTGGGCCGGTTATGCGAGGGTACAAAGAAATGTAATTACCTGGTACATATCAGATAAGCCTGATGAGCTATTAAAGCAAAATAAAAAATAATAAGACAAATATTTATTATATTTATAGAAAAACTTATATGCAACAATTGGAAAAGAAACTAAAAAACCATACTGAAACAAATGAAGATATAGTAAACGTTATGATTGCTGATAACGATCCTGAATTCGCCAGACGTGTTCTCGAGATTCTTGCGAAAAAAGGAATCGGCGGTTATCTCGCGAGCGATAAAGAGGATGTCCTGAAATTTGTCAGTAAAAATAATTGCGGACTTGTATTTGTTAGCGATAGTCTATCGAAACGTGAAAGTCTTCATGACCGTTTATTGGATGGCCTTCGGTTGGTCGGAAAACTCAGGGAGGATAGGCCGGAATTGCCAATAATTATGACAGCAAGTCCCGGAAACAAAAAAGATCAACAGGTTATCGTTGAAATGGCAGTTGAGTCCATACGTAATGGATGTCGTGAATTTCTGTTAAAGCCTCTCGAACGCAAAACAATCGAAAATCTGCTGGATACTTTTATTCCAAATCATAACTATTCGACTTTAGCTTCTTCGCATGAAGATACTCGATGTTTGTACCAGATTGTTGGGAAGAGCTCTAAACTGTATCGTACAATCAGTCTGGCCAGGAAAGTTGCTCCGACATCGGCTCCTGTCTTGCTTAGCGGCGAAAGCGGAACCGGCAAAGAACTTATCGCATACCTTATACATCAACACAGCAAAAGGTCACAAAACTCATACGTCAGGATAAATTGTGCTGCGTTGAGTGACTCTCTTCTTGAAAGTGAGTTATTCGGGCATGAAAAGGGTGCTTTTACCGGCGCTTATACACAGCGTAAAGGTCGTTTTGAAATGGCTCATGGAGGTACTTTACTGCTGGATGAAATAACAGAAACACCAATTACATTTCAGGCTAAACTGCTTCGAGTTCTCGAGCAGCAGGATTTTGAAAGAGTTGGAGGAAATGAAAGCATTAGTGTTGATGTGCGAATAATAAGTACAACAAACAAAAACCTGCTTCATGAAGTTAGTGAAGGTCGTTTTCGTCAGGATTTATATTATCGTCTTAGTGCTGTGAGATTATCACTGAGTCCTCTTCGTGAACGTCTTGAAGATTTGAACGACCTTGTATGGTATTTTGTCAATCTGTATTGCAGGGAAGTTGGACGTAAAATTACTGAACTTGATCCTGCAATGATGGAGATATTCGCCAACTATAACTGGCCGGGTAATATAAGGCAATTACGAAATGTTGTTCGGACCTGTTTGATACTTGGTGTTGGTTCGGTTCTTTCGATGGCAGATATTTCATGGCTTTTTGATGAGCTTCAGCCTATAACACAAAAAGATAGTGTCAATAATATAATGTATCCGAATGATTTATTCGGCGAATATGATACGGATGTAGATTCAAGTCTTGGCGGCCTTCCTCTTGAACAAGTGGAACGAAGGGCGATAATGGAAACTCTTAAGCAAACCGGCGGGAACCAGACAAAAGCGGCTAAAGTTTTGGGAATAAGCGATAGAACACTTCGGGACAGAATACATCGCTATAAAAAAGAAGGATGCTTACAAACTGTATAAAAATGCAGTGAATATAAAAATTACGAGGTAAATATGGCAGACGCAGAAGATAACAAGAAAAAAGAAAAAACAAAAGAAGAAGGAAAGGAAAAGAAATCCGTAATTAAACGGTTGCTTCCTTTAGTTGTATTGATAATTTTTGTCGTAATGTGCGTGGGAGCGGGTTTTGGTCTTGGTAAAATTCTTGCAGGTACAAGTGAAGAAATAAATACTAATGGAGAAGGAGGCGAAGAAGTCACCGGCGAAGAAATAGTAGATTTAGGAAATGAAACGAAAAAGTTCTGGTATTATGATTTAGAGCCCGCTGTTGTCGCAAATCTAAACGAACCAGGTGTAACACGTTATGTAAGTGCGTCTTTAACGCTTCAGATGAACCTGGAAAATGAAAAAGATACAAGAAAATTCCTCGATGAGAAAACACCTATCCTTCGAAACTGGCTTTATATTTTTCTTTCAGGATTAAGTATTGAAAATATTAAAGGTGACAAAAATCTTAAGAGCATTCAGTCTCAAATATGTGATGGTTTTAACAAGGAGTTATTCCCGAATTCCAAACCTCAAATCAAACAGATATTGATTCGAGAATTTCCAATTCAATGAACGTGAATATGAGCAAAGATAGAATACAACAGTTACTTAAGGCAGTTGGTTCAATGCCGCAGGCAGATGACTCGTCTATAGAATGTATAGATTATAACTGGCAAGAACCACATTGTTTCAATAATGATCAGCTTGCTAAACTTGATATGTTTGCGCAAAATATCGCAGTGACTTTATCCGAGAAATTTTCTGCTTTTTGCAGAGCTCAGTTTGAAGTTGAAATTACATCGGTATCTCTGAATTATGCAAGAGAGTTTTTAGCTGAAACAGATGATAATCAAAGGGATGACTTTTATTTATTATTTGGTTCTGGTCCCGGAAAAGAATTTGGTGTAATCGAAATTCCCGATCAGACAGCTTCTATATGGTCCAAACAACTTCTTGGCGATTCGGAATTGAATGAAAGTCAAGAGAGAGAATTATCTCAGCTTGAACAGTCTCTGTTGTGCGATTTAGCATCAGTTCTTGTAAGTTCCTTTTCTGCCGCGAATACCAAAATTGAATCAAATCCTATTAATAATATAGTTTCAGGCCTGTTCCCGTTGAAATTAAAAGAAACGGAAGAAGTATGCAGGATTACTTTTTCTGTTAAGCAGGAAGGATCTGACGTTATTTCAAAAGCTTCTTTTATAATACCTTGCACAAGATTGGAAGTAGTGACCGGAAAAAATAAATATTCACAGAATGAATCACCTGATCAGGATTTCTCACAAACTATTCTTGAGCATATCAAAACCTTGTCTGTTGGTATTACTGCACAGCTTGAGTGCAGTCAATTAAGTTTTGAAGATATGATGAATATGCAGGTTAATGACATAATAATACTTGATAAACAAATTGGTGAGCCTTTTGATTTGATAGTAAATAATCATACATTTGGATATGGTCTTCCTGTAAAATCTGATGGGAAATATGCAATAAAAATCGCAGCTACAGAATATTAAGATGAATAATGATTATTAAAAAAGATTATATAACGAAATAATTTAAGGAATACTCAATCATGGTACAGGCAGCTACAGATGATAGCGTTGAAGAAAAACAGAGCCAGAAAAAGAATGTTCAGGAAGTTGAATTTTCCGAAGCCGCAGAAATGGATGTGAAAAGTTCCGGCGGGAGCATCGATATTTTGCTCGATATGAATATACAAATCACAGTGACAATAGGTCAAACGAATATACCAGTTAAGAGATTATTACAATTGGCACCAGGGTCAGTCATAAAGCTTGACAAACCTATTGATGAGCCTGTGGATTTATATCTCAGCGGAAGCAAATTTGCCACAGGAAGTGTTGTTGTCGTAGATGGTTGTTTTGCTATAAAAGTAAAACAAATTATTGGTATAGAAAATTCTCCTGAAAAGAATAATTAAACAAGAGTGGTAAAGAGGTTTTAATGCCTAACAAAGCAAAAACAAATTCGCCTTACGATCCTTTCGGAAAGTATAGTAATGTTCTTATGGCTTTCGGACTGATTGCTGTTCTTGCTACATTGATTGTACCTCTCCCGACTTTTATTCTGGATTTGTTTTTGGCATGCAGTATTTCTTTGGCAATTGCTGTTCTTATTGTTACGCTTTCATCGAAAGAAGCTCTTGAGTTATCCACCTTTCCATCATTACTTCTTTTCGTTACGTTATTTCGCCTTTCACTTAACGTAGCCTCGACAAGGCTAATTCTTTTACAGGGGGATGCCGGTAAAATTATTGAAACTTTTGGAGGTTTTGTTGCAGGTGGAAGTTTCGTAGTCGGTCTTGTAATATTCCTTATTCTTGTAGTTATACAGTTTATTGTTATTACAAAAGGTGCAGAAAGAATTAGTGAGGTTTCCGCGAGATTTACCCTTGATGCGATGCCCGGTAAGCAAATGGCAATCGACGCGGATCTTAACGCCGGAACAATAACGGAAACTCAGGCAAATGAGCGTAGAGCAAAAATTGTCAAGGAAAGTGAGTTTTACGGCGCCATGGATGGTGCCAGCAAATTTATCCGAGGCGATGCAAAAGCAGGATTAATAATATCTGCTATAAATATTATCGGCGGCATTGCAATGGGATATTCCCGGGGTATGGATATTAATGGTGCGCTCAAAACGTACTCTATCTTATCAATCGGTGATGGTCTGGTAAGTCAGATTCCATCTGTTATTATAGCGGTAAGTTCCGGTTTTCTTGTTACGAAAATATCTTCAACTTTTAGTGTCGGCCAGGACTTATCGAAGCAATTCCTTAAATCAAGCCAGCCTTTAATAATCACGGCAGTAATTGTCGCAGCAATGGCATTTGTGCCGGGTATGCCAAAAGTCTCTTTCCTTTTATTAGCATCTGGAGCAGCTATAGCCGGGAAGATTGTATCTGGAGTTGAAAAAAGCGATAAAGAAACCAGCAAGACAGAAAAACAACCAAAGACAGAAAAACAACCTATAGAAGAATTGCTGGATATCGACAGAGTATCAGTTCAAGTCGGAATCCGGTTGATTGGAATGGTTGATCCTCGCAAGGGCAGTTCCATTTATGATAGGATTGGAGCATTGCGAAGAAAGTTTGCACAGCAACTTGGGATTATTATTCCCCTGATACGTTTGAGAGACAATATCAATCTTGAGTCTTCGACGTATGAAATAAGAATTGCTGAATTGCCTGTTGCAAGCGGACGATTGGAGCCTGAAATGCTCCTTGCAATGGATCCTGGCACAGTACAAAATAAAGTAGATGGAATAAAAACCGTTGAACCTGTTTACGGATTACCTGCGTTATGGATAAGCTCTTCAAATAAAGAAAGAGCAGAGTTGAATGGTTATACCGTGATAGATCCGGAATCTGTTTTTATCACGCATCTTTCTGAAATATTGAAAAGACATTGTGATGATTTGCTAAGCCGCGAAGATGTTCAGCTTCTTGTTGACAGACTTCGCAAAACACAGCCTTCCCTTGTCGGAGAAGTTATTGGTCCTGATAAAGATGTTCCTATTGGTTTGCTCCAGAGAGTTTTGAAAAGTCTGATTAAAGACGGGATACCGATTCGTGAATTAACAGCGGTTCTTGAGGCTATGGGTGAATACTCGGGCAAAACAAAGAACGTTACGGTTTTAACGGAACTCGTTCGTAAGAGACTGAGCAGAACAATTACTGAGCAATATAAAAATGAAAAAGATGAAATACTTGCTATTACACTTGATCCTGCTCTCGAACATCAAATGACAACGACATTACAGCAGGAGCCGGATGGATTAAAACTTAACATACCGACAGATTTGGCTATGGATGTTTGTCGAAAAATCGCTATGGCATGGAAAAAAGTAATGGATGAGGGAAAAGATAAGGTAGTATTACTTTGCGATTCGAGAATACGCTCACCACTGGCTGGTATGATTTCACGCTCGGTTTCACTATTACCTGTGGTGGCTTATGACGAGATAGTTCTTGGAACTAATGTTGAATCGATTGAGACAATATCAATGCAGCAGTTAGAAGGCAAAGATAAGAAAGGCCATGAACTTGCATTGGTTTAAAAAATATGAATATGTTATGAGGTGAATATGCCTTTGGATGTACGAAAAGTTTCAATAAATATTGCAGTGATATTCTTCTTCAGCTTAAGCATAGTTACGCTTATAAGTGGATTGTCACCTTTTACATGCTGCAAGAGAGCAATTATAGGTGCTGTAATTGTATATATTGCTGCTTCAATTGCGGTTAGATTAATAAACTTAGTTCTTATTGATGCGATGGTGTCGAAAAAAATGGAACAGTTTGGAAGCCCTGAAATTACAAAAAAAGTAAAAGAGCGGGGGATTAAATAAGTGACGCTAACAACTGAAAATATTGTTGAGGAAAAACAAAAACTTCCTGGAAGTGTTACTTTTCGTGCATATACTCTTGAAAAGGAATCATCTTCCAGTGATTTGGATAATGAGCGTATAGTTCAGTTCCTTCCAATGGTTAATAAAATAGCCAGACAGGTTGTAAGTTATCTCAAACCGCCTTTGTCATTCGAGGATATGATTTCTGCAGGAACTGTCGGACTGGTTAAAGCCGCTCATGATTTTGATCCATCCAGGGGAGTCGAGTTTAAAACTTATGCTTATATCAGGATTAAAGGTTCAATTATTGACGAACTGAGGGGGTGGTCATTCGTACCTGCAAATCTTCATAATAAAATAAAAGAAGCTCAGCGGGTAAGCAGGGAAATAATGGAACAAACAGGTGTTGCGCCAACGGATGAAAAACTTGCGGCCGAGCTTGGAATTGATACAGATGAACTTTACCAAATGCTTGAAAAAGGTCGTGCTCAACATTTTATCTCGCTTGATAGTGAATCTGATGAGGCTCCGGCTTTGGGTAATCAGCTTACATCACATCATGTAAGCTCACCTGATGAGCAAATCGAGCGCCAGGAACTTATTAGTATTCTGGCAAAAGCAATACAGCAATTACCAGAGAAGTCACGCAGGATTATTTTGCTTTACTATAACCAGAGCCTGACTATGAAACAAATTGCGGAAGTATTAGACATAACAGAACCTCGTGTGAGCCAGTTACATGCGAGTGCTTTATTTAATTTATCAGTTAAATTGAGGCAGTATAATGATGGATAATTATGACTCTAATATGATAAGACCGATAGATAGTCTTCAGAATATTACCGGTTTGGCCCCGACAAGAAGGCGTGAGCAGAGAAAAAAAAGGCAGAATTTTGATTCAGAAAATAAAGAACAGCAGGGTAAACAACAGGACGAAGAAAACGTGACAGAACGGTTCGATGAATTTAACAATATTGATGATGCTGATGATAGCAAAATTGATTTTTGTGCTTAAGATAAAAGCAGGAAGTTCAGGCATAATTATGAAACAAACTACAGGAAGAATATTAAAAAGCGACCAGGTGAATATAGAAGGAAAGTATAAGCTTGATGTGTCTCAGGCAAATCACTGCTCACCTCAAAGTATGAATACTACTCTGAAATCGCCGCAGGTGAAAATAATAGAGAATAACGAAGGTTTTGTAGTTATTCAGGTTATTTGTTCGTGCGGCAAACATATTAATCTCAAGGGTGAATATAACGCTCAAGATAAATCATGATAAAAAATGTAATTTTGAAAAAAATGGAGATAAAGATAATGAAAGATAAATTTAGACATTTTAATTTATTATTGGCTATAGCAATAATGTTCATTTCCGGTTGTGCTTCACAGGATAACTCTGAACAGGCAAATGTTCTGTCTGGTTTTCCTGAGCCATTGCAAAATGATGCTTTTGCACAGAGATTTCAGGAGACAACTCCACAAAAAACTACAGTTGTGGAATCTGCAATAGAGCTATCACAAAATTATGCAAAGCTTGTCGAAGAGGCGACTTATTTAAAACAGCAAAATCAAAGCCTTACATCGAGAAATCAGGAATTAAAAGAGCAGGCTAAAGATATTCAAAACAAATTACTACAAACTCAAACAGAATTAAAACAGGCAAATGAAGTCCTTGTTGAAATGCGACTTGAGTTGAATAACTGGAAGTCAGATGTACTTGGTTATCGAGAGGAAATGCGAAGCGCTCAGACCGCTCAATTGCAGGCGTTAATGAAAATATTAAGAGCACTCGGTGGAGAACCAATGCTCGAAACAGCTCGTTCAAATGGAATCGGCCAGGCAGTAGCCGCAAATAGAAATTAAATGCTGAATTTTTAATGTGTATTAATTATGAAGATACTAAGAATAGTTAAAATTATTATTTGTTTGTTTTTTTACAGTCTTATAACAATCGGCTGTAGAAGTCCTTTTAATGAAGTTGATTCTGCACAATATTATTATCAGAATCCGAATAAAAACATATCTGATATAGGCAGAATCGCGATTGTTGAACTGCAAAATGATTCGAGTTATCCGCAAATGAGCAATGATATTACCGAGTCTCTGTTTCAGTCTCTCCAAAAAAGGCAGGTTTTCGGATTAACGGTAGTAAGACAGCGTGATCCTTTATGGAAAAGTTTGCAGTTGGAGCCTGATACGACATACTCTCTCGAACAAATGGCTGCTGTGAGACAGACGTTAAAATGTGACGGTGTTCTAATTGGGACAATTACTGAATATAAACCTTATCCTCATATGACTATGGGATTAAGATTAAAACTTATCGATTTGACTGACGGTGAATTGCTTTGGGCTATCGAGCAGGTCTGGAGTGGTTCCGATAAAATAACTGAGCATAAAATAAAAAAATATTTGAAAGAAACCAAAAGCTCGTATTCACAAAATTCAAATGAACGCATTACGGCTATAAGCCCGCTTGAATTTATAAGGTATATCAGCTATGAAGTGGCACAAACGTTATAATCGTCTCAAAATATGATAAAAATAAAATATTCTTGATGAAAAGCCTTAAGTTTTGCGTAAATTCTGCGAGAAAAATATTAGGTGATAATGAAATGTTAAAGATTGGATTAATATGATAAATAAAATTGAAAACAATCAGCTTTTGTCAAGTGCGTCATCTTTGCTGCAAAATAAAAAGAAGACGTTTAATAATATTGGTTTGGATGTATCGATAAACACAGATTATTCATCTCTTGTCGAAATGGCTAAACAAAGCCAGAAAACAGATGCTGAAATAATCGAAAAAGCACGTGAATCTATACAATCGGGTGAGCTTGAATCAATGATTAATATTCAAAACGCCGCGGAGAATATATTTACTTTTGGTATATAACACAGAAAGCAATAAAGATTATATTGTTAGAAACGTCACAATAATTGGGAAGTTCAGGGAGTTGTGGCTTTATTATATACTTCAAGGTTTTCTCGCTTGTATCACTCTTTCCATTCTAATTATAATTCTTGGCAAGGATAAAACCGTCATAATTAGCGCTATGGCAGCAACTGCTTTCATTGTTTTTGCCATGCCGACATCAGTTGCGGCCCAAACCAGAAATGTCATTGGCGGCCATTTAATCGGGATAATCACTGGTACTGTATTTTATTATACTCATCTTCCATATTATATTGAGTATCCTCTTGTTGTTGGTGTCGCCTTTTTTCTGATGGTCGCACTGGATTTCGAGCATCCGCCAGCCGCGGGAACCGCATTGGCCGTTGTAATTAATGAAGTATCCCTAAACGTCTTCCCTACGATAATGATAGCGGCGGTAGTATTATCACAATGCCGCTATCACCTCAGACATCAGTTAAGAAATCTTGTATAGCATATGTGTACAATCAGCAAGGTCATTTACGCATAAAAATCAACGGATTGTTCCTGCTGATTTTCATAAACAGAATCTTTTTCAATCTGCATTTTATTTGAGTAAATTACAGGTCTTGATTTTACATGATGAAAATTCAAATATGAAGAAATTTTGCGTAATTTTAAAACATCTCCACTGGAAGATATAACATCTTCTTTGCCAAGTGGAATAGATCTAATAACTTTACACGAAATACGTTTCTTCATGAAACCGCCCCAGAAATCTTTCATGAAATAAAACACAACCCCAATTATCTGTTATTATACATTATTTCGGCAAGAAAATCAACTAATATTTAATTGACTTTATAATTCATAAGAAATTTTAATCGGACTTGGTATTATGAGACGATAAATATATTGAAATAAGATTTAAAAAGTAACTTGTGTGGATGTATGCAAATTATAGCTCAATGCCCATTCTGTGAAAATTCGTGGATTCTTGATGATGACCATCAGGACAAGAGAATTCGCTGCAAAAAATGCCGACGTATTTTTCGTGTGCCGAAACTTGATGAGATTCCGAAAGCCGCTGATGTAATCAGGGAATCGAAATCATCTGTTTATGTAGATGAATCAGGGAAAATGTTCGGATAAAATGACTATTTAACACAAGGAAGCTGAACAGGGTATTTCACAGGATTCTTTAATAATCTCTGTGAAACGCCTGATAATTTCAACAGAAGGCCATGTTTCAATGTCACTATCAGGATTGTCCTGAGTCCATACTAGCGCAAGGGGCATCATTATCGCTTCAATATCAGTTTGTTTCAATTCAGCACTCAATTTGCCGAGACATTCGAGAATGCTTACAGGTAATTCAATTTTTTGAGACTCTTCTTCCTGCGATGGCTTACAGAATAGATTCGTGCCTGTAACAAGATGCTCCCTGCAGGCGATTGGTCTTTTATCATATATACTGCAAGCGTTATCCGATAAGAATGGGCAAGTCAGATTAAGTTTAGAGTACCATCTGCTCAATTGGTCTAATTCCATTGAATACAAATCCTCTGATTTTTTATTTAAGATACATTTTGCAGAGGTAAGAAATGAGTAGAATACTGAATTTCCGGTATTTTCAGGTAGAGATAGCACTGTTTCTCTGAGATAGAACGCTTCAGGAATAGATAACGGTACAAGATAGTTACAACAGGTAGCGCATCCTTTCCGGCATGGAATAGTTATTCCTTCGTTGATATTCTTTTCCTGAATGATTGTTGAAATTTTAGAGGATATTTCGTAAGCAATAGGAACAATTTCTGAGAGTTTTATCATTTTAGGAATTAAATAAATACTGAAAAGTACTGTTTCGCCAAGGATTTCCAATTCAAACTCAATTATTTCTTTACAGGTATTGTAATTTTTATCGAAATTTCCAGTAGATATATTATCTTTGTGCCTGGATACAATATCCTGGTCCTGTATTTGAGAAATATGAATAACCTCCTTATAAGTCATATTTCCATATCGGCAAGAAACACGCAGAGATTTCGTAACTCTTGGAATTATTTTGTAAAAAGGTGGGGGGGATTGAGATAAGGACTTATTAATATGAGTATTATTTTACAAAAAAAAACACTCGGAATCAAAGAAGTAAGCTTTTGATTCCGAGTGCATAATTTCTAAATGAGTTAAGAAATCAGGAAGAACTTTTTATTGTCCTCTTGCGCCACCTCTCGCACCTCCCATACCCTGGAAGTTCATGCCGCCACGTGCACCGCCAGCTTGTGTCTGAGCTTGTTTAATCAGTGCATCAAGACGAGCTACTGTTTTGGCTGCTTTTTCACTATTAGCTATAACACGCAGTTCTGAAAGAACATCTTCTGAAGGGGTATTGTTCATTCCGCGCATTCCGCCGCGTGCGCCGCGTCCACCAGCGGCAGCATCAGCTCTCAAAGATGCAAGTGCTGCTTGAATCGCATTAATAGCATCAGTTTCCGGCTGCATGGCTTCTATAGCTTCAGTTAATGCAGTTCCCTCAAGATTAGCAATATCAGGATCTTTGTCTGGAGCTTTTTCAATGGCCGCTTTGAGTGCTGCAATTTGGGTTTGAATCTCTTTGACTGAGGCAAGCCTTGCGTCTTTTTCAGGGCGTGTGATAACACTTCTGGCACCACCTCGCTGCATATTTCCGTTACCACCACGATTTCTACCACCGAAATTGCCTCTGCCTCTGCCGGAAATAACATTTTGAGCATTTGCGTTAATGTCTTCTGAAATGTTCAAATCAAGAACTTCCTGAGCAAGAGCCTGTGAAGCCTGTCCGTTAGATCTTGCCATTGATGAGGCGATAGTAAGAAGGGCTTGAGCTGCTTCATTTTTAAGTTCTTCGCCTTTGGCAATCTCTAAAAGTTTCTCAGTAATCGCTGTAGCTGGTAGAGTTGACATTGTAGAAATAATTTGGATTTTTTCATCATTTCTTTGGGCACTATCGTATGTTGATATGCACAAATCAGCCCTGTCTTCCAAAGATACGGCAGCATTGTTCTGGATTAACTGAAGAATGGCTCTTATAGACAGAACGTTGTGTGCTAAAGAAGTTTCAGGTTTTGAAGCAATATTAAGAAGCTCTTTTTTTGCTTCATAATCAGGCCATTCACATAGTGTTCGTATAGCCTGATCTTTTGTAGTTTGATCCGATGATTTTGTTGCTTCAGTGACAGCGGCCAATGCTTTAGAGCCACCTGCGGCATTTAATGAAGTAAGTAAAGAAAGTTTAATCTGTTCATTGGACTGGTCCATCTTGTCGAGAACAAATTGAGCCGCGGTATCTTTATCTTTAGCATTTGATAATGCTGATTTCAGAGTTTTTACGCCGCTTTTTTGTATGTCTTCGTCTTTTGTTTTACTTATCAGGTCAATTAACGCTGGAATACTGGTTTCATTAGCGACTTCTGCTAATGCCTCTAAAGCCGCGGTACTGATTTGAGCATTATCTTCTGAAGCAATCTTCAGCAGATTTTTACTGGAATCAATCATTCGCTTTTCACCAATTAAGCTCATTGCTTCTACACGTGAAGTAACTTCGCCAGATAGGGATCTGTCATTGAGTAGAATTTCGACATTCGTACCAGCCATCTGTACTAATCCGTTGTGTGCCGCTACTTTTTCGGATCCTGCGCCATTTACTGCTATATTGAATAGAGTCTCAGCAGAAGATGTGTCACCAAGTTTTGACATTGTGTTAATGCTTGCAAGGCGAACCATGCCATCACTACTGCTGAGTGTTTCTTTTACAGTACTTGCCGCAGAAAGATATTTTCTGTCTCCAATCAGTCCAAGTACCTGAATCTGTGTGTCAGGCTTTAACTGGTCGAGGATTTTGATAAGTGCTTTAACAGGTTCATCAGATGGAGATAAACGTGCGCCGGAAACCGCTGCTGTACGGATTTTTGGATTTTCATCATTAATAAATTTTGTAATTAAAGTTGCGCCTTTATCAGGATTGCAATTTATTACTCCATTTATAGCCGCAATACGAATACTTGTCGTATCAGGTCCGCCAGAGACGTTTTTCGATGTTGTTTCATAGATTGTATCGAAAATTTTTCCCGCGTCTGCTGTTTGTTTATTTAGGGTTTTTGTCTGTGCAATATCTATAAGACCCTGGCCAGCTTTTATATAAATCGGGTTTGATGGTTTACTAAGAATTTCAGTTAAAGCCTGAACAGATGCCTGATTTCCTATTTCTGATAACGCTGTTACAGCGGCATATGCTATTGTTGCGTCAGAATCAGAGAGTGCCTTTACTATCGAAGGAACCGCTGATTCGGCTTTGCGCTGTCCAAGCGAATTTAATAAACCGATTTTCCAAAAAGAATCAGTGGTTGAATTGAGTTCTTTTAAAAGAGGAGCAGTTGCGCTTGCGTCAGGATTTTTTTCGAGTGCTCTTCTTGCATAGTCACGAAGGTTTTTGTCTTCATTGGCCAGAAGTTTCGTAAGAGCAGGAACTGATTCGGCTTTGCCGATTCTTTCAAGCTGAAGAACAAACCAGTTTTTTAATGTGATTGGCATTTCCTTTTCTTCGAGAGACTTTATCATGACTTTTGCAAGTGTTTGACGTTCGGTCTCGGCACCTGGACGTGAAGCATGAGAACCTAAATCTTGTAAAGCTATCTGTGGTTCATACTGCGAAGGGACATTTTCAGCCATCATATACGGCATGAGATAATCGATAGCTTTCTGGTATGCTTCTGTAAGCTGTTCTGTATTTCGAGCAGGGGCTTCTGCTTTGCCTGATAACTGGTTTAATAATTCCATTCCTTCCTGGCTATTCGCTGTCGGAATGAAAGCAAGAATTGCTAATGTCACCATGGTGAGTATAATAATTTTCGATGACTTGTTATTCATTATATCTTTCCTTTCATTGAAAGTTTTATATGTATTGCATTTAATTAGTCGAGTTTATAATACATAAGGAGCTCTTCGCGGACGATCAAACCAGCGAGAAGCTTCAGAGTCGTTAAGTATTTTTTCCTCGTCAGGATCCCATTCAATGGGTCTGCCAAGACGTTCTGCAATACCACTAAGGTGACATATGGTCGCTGTACGATGCCCAATTTCTGCGGTGCAAATTGTTTCCTGGCGTGTTTTCATGCAATCAATCCAGTTGCCGTCGTGATTGTCTGATTCATACAAACGGATATCATTTGGTCCCATTGGCCTGTCTTTAAGATCACTTGGTACAGTTTCAAGACGACCGTTTCGGCTTACCATAACCTGTCCCTCAGTACCAACAAACTCAATCATTTGTCCTCCTGTTACAGGATGGTCTCTTAATACCGATATACCATTCTTATAGTAATGAGTTTGGTATTCAGTTCCTTCCCATCCCTTCGGGACGAATCTTACAGGACCTGAATTATCCATTCCGAGTGCCCATTGAATAATATCGAAGTGATGTGCGCCCCAATCGCCGTTTTTGCGTGAGCCATATTCCCAGAAACATCTCCATCCGCCACCAAAATTACCGAGTACTCTTTCTGCGTTATATGGGTACCATGGTGTTGGACCAAGCCAGCGGTCATAGTCGAAACCTTCCGGAATTGGTTGCTCAGGCAGCGTCTTTGGAGGACTAAATCGCCCAAGTTGTGTGTATATGGTTTTTATTTCTCCAATCCAGCCATTGCGAACCATTTCACATGCGGTTCTGAAAGCCCACTCTGATCTCTGTTGTGAACCAACCTGGAAAATTGCGCCGTACTGTTTGGCGGCATTTCTTAGTAACTGGCCTTCACGAATTGTCAGAGTTAAAGGTTTCTGGCAAAATACATCTTTTCCGTTTTTCATTGCCTCCAGGCAAATCATCGTATGCCAGTGATCAGGAGTGCAGATAAATACCGAATCAATATCAGGTCTGCGACAAAGTGTCTCATATTCGTTGTAGGCATCACAACCTTTATAAGTTCCACTTGCTGTGTTTCCGCCATAGGTGCTCTCTACATTTTGCTTTGCCTGCATGAGTCTGCCCTGGTGTACATCGCAAACCGCCAATACCTGTACATCGTTTCGACTAAGCATGCCTCGCAAATGTCCACCCATTTGTCCACCCATACCAACCATACCCATTGTAATTCGGTTGCTCGGCGCATTAGCTCCGAAAACCGTTGAAGGTACGATAGATGGGATAGACATAGCGGCTCCAACTGCTGCTGCTTTTTGCAAGAAATCCCGGCGTGTTAGGAAATGATTGTTTTTCATCGGTTATATCTCCTGATAAGTAATAATAATTGTATTTGAATTAGCATTATTATGCTATTTCTTTATTATGATAACATGCTTTCTGAAAGCATTGGGAAAGATATATTTAAGTCAAAGAACGGAGCCGAATATTATTTTTATTTTATAAATCTTCATTATATTAAATTAAAACCTTCATTATATTCAGAAGAATTGCTTATTTCAAGTGTGTAATAACATAATTGTCAATTTTTTATTATTGATGTATGAGCGGCATCGAACATTCTAACGCCGCCTGAATCGAGTTGTAGAATTAGTCCTTTTTCCGGATCTATGCCAATACAATTACCAGAAAATTGTTTCTTATTATATGAAAGCGTAATCCTATGACCCAATTGAATACTCAATTTACACCAGTATTCTATGATTGTTTTACTATTCTTTTCGGCGATTTTGAGCCAGTATTCCATAGAATTAAGAAGCCTTTTCGCTAATCCTATTCTATCACATGTAGTTTTATTTTCTATATCTATGCTCGTTGCGACAGAACGCAGTTCGTCTGGAAAAGATGTTTTATTTTGGTGACAATTTATTCCTATGCCTATAATGTATGTGTACGTATCTTTAGTGAAAATTGCTTCGAGTAAAATACCTGCTACTTTTTTACCGTTTATTAATATATCGTTCGGCCATTTAATTTTTGCATTTCTTCCTATGGAGTCTGCGACTGCGATAGCACATGCAAGTGAAAGTAGTTCAGTATTAATATCATAATCCGAAATGATTATAGAACAGAGAATACTTTCCGAACGCTTGCTGAACCATTTATTACCAGCCCGGCCTCTACCTGCGCTCTGTTCTTCAGTAAATATTGCCATGCCGTTACAATTTTTATCACCGATATATCTGCGTGCAACGTCATTTGTACTTGAGGTACTGTTAAAGACGAGAACTTTTCGCCCGATTTTTTTTGTATTCAAATTCGATTGAATTTCATCGACATCCAGCAACTCAAGTTCTCTTTGCGGCATATATCACCTGTCGAGTCCGAGGTCAACTGCGGTTGCTGAGTGAGTAATCGCACCTATAGCGATTCTGTCCACGCCGCATTGGGCGATGGCTGAAACGTTGCTTAGTGTTATGTTTCCGGAAGCTTCGAGTAATGGCCTTTTGTGTTTGCCGCACATTGCGTCACGCATTTCGACTGCGTGTTTTAATTGCCATTGTCCCATGTTGTCCAGCAATACAATATCGATACCGGGAATATCAAGTACATAATTAAGTTGGTCATCGACATGGTCAACTTCCACAGCGATAAAGTTGATTCCTTTTATTTCTTTTGCCTTTTCAATAATTATTTTTAGTTTATGATGGAAATCCCTTCCAAGTTGAGCAAGGTGATTATCTTTGATAAGTATGCCGTCATACAAGCCTAATCTATGATTGTATCCGCCGCCGCATCGCACTGCGTATTTTTCAAGTAATCTCCATCCAGGCATTGTCTTTCGTGTATCGTAAATCTTTGCTTTCGTTCCCTGTATCGCAAAGACATATTTTTGAGTTGTTGTCGCTATCCCGCTGAGACGCTGAAGGAAATTAAGCAAAATGCGTTCGGCGCTTAACATAGCACGCAAGGGGCCTTCAATAGTACCGAGTTTGCTTCCAACATGAGCGGATTCACCATCAGAGATTTTTATTTTCAGTTTGAGTCTTTCATCATAAAGTCTGAGGATTTCACTTGCGATGTCCATACCGCATACGACGATTTCTTCGCGTGATATAATATTTGCTTTTGCCTGTTCATCATCATTAAAAAGAATCTCGCTTGTCACGTCACCAGTACCGAGGTCTTCTTCAATCGCCATCTTTATTAGAGGGCGGATTAAATCGATGTCAATTTTTTTAAGCTCTTTTACCATTTTTTTCTCTTCTATTATCAAGTTTTCTTTTTCTTTATTACTCTTGTTTTCTTTGAAGCCAGAAAATCTCTTTTCTTTCTTTTAGAATCCATCAAAACAAGTTCAGGCAGTTCTTTTAATTCTTTAAGCTGGTCACGCAAAAACGCTGCTCGTTCAAAATCGAGATTTTGTGCCGCTTCGAGCATTTCTTTTTCTATCTGCGAGGTAAGCTCAACCTTTTCATATTCATCCGCACCAAACTTTACTGCCTTTTGGGCGGTTTGCTTCGCTTTTAGCTGTTCGGTCAGGCTGTTTCGTATTTCCTTTCGTATAGTTTCAGGCGTAATATTAT
>JAFGPS010000003.1 GCA_016936075.1 Sedimentisphaerales bacterium
AGAGCACGTTATATAAAATTGGGACGCCCTGTGCGATCCCGTATATGCTTATATCGGGAGGCTCCGATTACATAGCTTATCTGCGTTAATCTGTGGATAAGAATATTTTGGTTGCGGCTATGCCGCGATGTGCTTCTTCGTAAACTTCGTGGTGAATATTTTATCTGTTTTCTCTTGACTTTTAGGCTGAATGTTTGTATAATATATAACTAAATAGAATACAGTAATAAAAATTAAATTCTAAATCCTAATTGCTAAATACTAAACAATATCAAATATTATAATACTCAAATTTCAAAATGATTTTCTTGTTTTACTTCGTGTTGTATCGTGACTCGTGTCTTGTGACTCATAATATTCAGTGTCAAATTGTGCCAAAAAAATGAAAAATAGCTCAAAAAATCCAAAAAATCACAAAAAAAAGCCAATATATTTAAAAATTCATGTGTATTTCAATGCAAAATCGCCCCAATTTTGGGTTTGTTTTGAAAAACAAAGCCAATTAATTCGTATTGCGTACTGAGTATTGAGTTCTGAGTATTTGTGAAACAAAGCCAATTAATTCGTATTGCGTACTGAGTTTTGAGTATTTGCGAAACAAAGCCAAATTTAAAACTTTGCGGCTCTGTGCCTGTGTGCCTATGCAACTTGTTTTGAAAAAACAAAGCCAATTCTGCGGTCTGAAGTCTTGTGTCTTTGGTCTATTCTAAATATTTGACAGCGGGTGGTTTCAGGATATAATAACGCCTATTGTTTAATTAGTAATAAACCACAGATTATGCTTTTAATCAGCGAAAATCAGCGCAATCCGTGGTTACAAATAGTAGGCATAAGTAATGAGTAAAAAATACGTTAGAGCGATATTTCCGGGTTCTTTCGACCCTATTACAAACGGGCATCTTGACGTTATCAAACGCGGTATGAACCTGTTCGATGAGCTTATTATCGCAGTAGGCCGCAGTCCGGTAAAAAACCAGCTATTCTCCTTCCAGGATAGAGTTGATATGATTGCGGAAATTATCGAGAAAGAAAAAATGCAGTCGGTCTCCGTAGAAAGCTTCGCAGGTCTTACCGTCGAATACGCGGCAAGTAAGCAGGCAAATGTAATCCTCCGCGGCCTGAGAAGCCTTACCGACGTGCAGTACGAATTCCAGCTCGCTATGACCAATCGAGCCGTAACAGGAATCGAAACGATTTTCATTCTGACCTCGGAACAGTACGGCTTTACAAGCTCAACACTGATTCGCGAAGTCGCCAACCTTGGTGGGGATTTGTCCAAACTTATTCCGATAAATGTGCAGGAAAGATTAAAAAAACGCCTGAGCAAAGAAAAATAACAGTAAACCTAAAACCTTGTCATACTGAAAGTTACAAATACTATTTTCGTTCAGAACGACATTTTGTGAAAAAGCTATTTTTTTATGTTTGAAATAAGTGTAGAAACACATTTTAATGCGGACCATGAATTGAGACTCCCGGACGGTACAACTGAGCCTGCCCATTCTCACGACTGGATTGTAACCACAAGCGTAAGTAGTGAAAAACTCAATAATATCGGAATCGTAATGAATTTCCACAAACTCAGGGAAATACTCAAAAATATCACATCGGAATTCGGGGGGAAAAACCTGAATAAAATGGAATATTTCGAGAAAAATAATCCCTCGGCCGAAAATGTAGCAAAATATATTTTCGAAAAACTCGAGCCTCAATTGCCCGGAAATGTTAAATTGGAATACGTAAGCGTTATCGAAGAGCCGCTCTGCAGAGCGATATTTCGAAGATAGCCAAATACTCATGTAGATAATGCTCAAAAATGTCGATTATTTAGTCATAATTTATTCACCAATTTCTATTGTCCTATTGAAAAAGAATATTTAATTAGTATAATAGATATTGGAAACTTTTTTTGAATGAAGAGCTTATACAAAGAATTCTTTTGAGATCTTTAATAATATGCAATGCCAAATTTGTAATAAGAACGAAGCAACAATTCACCTTACTGAGATTTCCGGCGGCGAACGCACTGAGATGCATCTTTGCGAAAATTGTGCTGCCGAGCAGAATATCACAGTAAAGAGTCATATTCCTATAAATGAACTTTTGAGCGGCTTACTCTCTGTTCAGCCTACGGATGAGGAAATATCCGGGCCTTCGCTTGAGCATCTTTCATGTCCGAACTGCGGTTTTACATTAGCACAGTTCCGCAAAGACGGCGTATTCGGATGCCCGTATGATTACGAGGTATTCGAAAGTGCCCTGCGTCCTCTTATTAAAAAGGCACACGATGGAAGAACTTCTCATTGCGGCAAGATTCCGTCAAGCACGCCAGTCGATGCAAAACGACAGATGGAAGTTATAAATCTGCGCAGGCAGCTCGATGACGCGGTTCGCAACGAAGATTATGAATTAGCCGCAGAATTAAGAGACAAAATCAACCACACAGAGAAACAAACTACCTGATGGATCAGTTATAAACATATGGACTTGAATAATATCAGCAATAACATTAACGAATGGTTCGACGGCTCTGGGCCGCTTTGCGATATCGTTATATCTTCACGTATCAGACTTGCAAGAAATCTCATGGGCCATAAATTTTTGAGTAAGTGCTCGAATAACGAAAAGGCTGAGATTCTTGAAAAGCTCAAAAACGCAATCATGTCACTCGATATAGGCGACGAAACTTCCTATATAAGCATTGACGAGGCATCGAATTTATACAGAAACCTGCTCGTCGAACGCCATCTTATCAGCAGGCATCATGCTTTGGGCAAAGGCCCTCGCGGCGTGGTTATCAACAACAGGGAGTCGTTTACTGCTATGATTAACGAAGAGGACCACTTACGAATACAGGTCCTTAAAGCCGGCAGCCAGCTTTCATATTGCCTCGAACTGATAAATAGAATAGACGATATGATTGAAAAGAAAATCAGATACTCTTTCAGTCCGCGTTTAGGTTACCTTACCGCATGCCCGACAAATGTCGGAACAGGAATCAGAATCTCGGTAATGCTCCATCTTCCAGCACTGAAGATGACCAATCATATCGAAAAATTCTTCAACGCTGCCAAGGATATGGGACTTACTGTACGGGGACTTTATGGCGAAGGCACGGAAGCAGCAAGCGACCTTTACCAGTTATCAAACCAGATTACACTCGGAATTAAAGAATCCGAAATAGTCAAAAAATTCGAGAACAAAATTATCCCAGAAATAGTCGAATATGAAAACGCCGCAAGAAAAAATTTACTTTCAAGCCAACAAGACGTTCTCGATGATAAAATTTCGCGTGCTCTCGCTCTTCTGCAAAACGCACATTTAATAAGTTCACAGGAAGCTCTGTTCCTGCTAAGCCACCTGAGACTTGGAATTAATATGCACGATTACATGGGCGCTTCTACACCCGCAATAAAAAAACTACACGAACTCTGCGGCAAGGGACAAACGAGACAAATTTCAATAGCGACCATAAACAAGCTTTTTATGCTCACATTACCAGCTCACCTGCAAATAAACTGCGGCAAAACGCTTGAAGCAAACGCCAGAGATATCCTCCGCGCAAAAATTATCCGCTCCACACTGAACCAGGAAGCATAATTTAACAATACCTTTCATATAAATATGTTACCGCCGAGTCTGCTGATTTTCCAGAGCGGCATAGCCGCAACCAAATTTATTTTCTTAGACACATGAGCCTGGCCATCCCAAGGGGAGATTTCACTGATAAGCTATGTAATCGGAGCCTCCCGATATAAGCATATACGGGATCGCACAGGGCGTCCCAATTTTATATAACGTGCTCTATGG
>JAFGPS010000026.1 GCA_016936075.1 Sedimentisphaerales bacterium
TAGTTCCTCTTTGTGACAGTAATTTTGTACTTGTTTCAGATATTAACCTTGATCCAAACCTTGCAGATAGTCAGGTCTTCGATCAGGTGATAATCCCAACTTTTACAGGCGTTTTCGATGGTAATGACCATACAATTTCTAATATGGTTATTAATGGTTATTCTTACCTTGGTTTATTTGGTAAATTGGAGTCCGGGGCTGAGATCAAGAACCTTGGGATTACGGATGTAAATATTACAGGTTCTTCTGACTATATCGGCGGTCTGGTGGGGTATAACTATGGTACTGTTACTAACTGTTACAGTACCGGTACAGTCAGTGGCGATGACTATATCGGCGGTCTGGTGGGGTACAACTATGGTACTGTTATTAACTGCTACAGTAGCGGTACGGTCAGTGGTAATAAAGAGGTCGGTGGTCTGGTAGGAGAAAGCAAAGATGGCATTATAACTAATTGCTACAGCACTGGTACTGTTAGTGGTTATTGGGATGTTGGTGGTCTAGTGGGATTGAACTATGGTGATGTAACTAATTGCTACAGTAGTTGTACAGTCCACGGTAATGGGTGTGTTGGCGGGCTGCTGGGACAAAATCCTTATGGTAATATAACATATTGCTACAGCACTGGTACGGCCAGTGGTGATGACAATATCGGCGGTCTAGTGGGGTATAAGGGTAGTGAAACTATCTCTAATTGCTACAGCATTGGTACTGTCAGTGGTGGTGTAGGCATCGGCGGTCTGGTGGGGAGCAATATCTATAGCACTGTAACCAATTGCTACAGCACTGGTACAATTAGTGGTAATGAAGAAGTCGGTGGTCTGGTGGGGTATAACAACGCCAATAGTTCCGTAGAAAATTGCTATAGCAGCGGTTCAGTCAGCGGTTATTACTATGTCGGCGGGCTGGTGGGGTATAACAACGATAATAGTTCCGTAGAAAATTGCTACAGCAGCGGTTCAGTCAGCGGTGATAGCGTTATCGGTGGATTGGTGGGATATAGCCTCGATTCTACTATAAACAATTGCTATAGTAATAATACTGTCAGCGGAACTACTGCAATTGGCGGTCTAGTGGGGTATAACTCTAAAGGAACTGTATTTAATTGCTACTGTACAAGCTTTGTTGAAGGAAATAATTATATTGGTGGAATGATAGGATATAATAATCTGAGTGAAGTGAATTATTGTTTCTGGGATTTTGAAGTTTCTACAATAATTGATGGCATAGGTAATATGGATCCTGATCCTAACGGTGTTATTGGTAAAACTACAATTGAAATGTATGACCCAAATACGTTTCTTGATGCCGGATGGGATTTTATTGGTGAGACTATAAATGGTCCCAATGATGTTTGGTGGATTCTGGAAGGTAAGGATTATCCTTACTTGTGGTGGCAGCTTCCTGTAGATGATTTTAATGATTGTGACGCCGCTCCTTTATGGCTTGCTTATGAACCAGAACCTGAACTGGCACATTTAGAGGAAGTCAACGGCAGGCTTGAGGTAAATACCGCCGGAGCGATGGAAGATCTCGATGCTATTTATATACCTTACAACTGGGCTTTGGATGCTAATAAACCTTTCTCTGTTCAGGTTGATTTTCATTTCAGTAAGATTGGTACAGGTGACGGACGCGTTAATATAGGTATAGTTCCGAGTCTGGATCCGTCTGCAAATAAATGGGCAGAGTTCGAGGTCGGAACATTTGACGACAATCCATTCTATCTCTATGAAATTCGTGACGGCATATGGGAAGAGGAACAAACCTGCTCTCGATTCCTTGAAGATGGAACATTGTTTATATCATACGACCCAAACTCGGATGAACTGTATTTCAGTAGTCTTGACTACGGCAAGGATAATGCGATTTGGACTGTTCCAGATTTGATTCGCGCTCAGTGGCAATGCGAGTCTATTTACATCATAATAAGTGGCGGCTCTGAAGATGGAATGGCTCTAACCGGAGAAGATGCCTGGCTCGATAACTTCAAAGTACAGGAAGGAACTATAACGCAGTAAATAAATATCTAAAGAGTATCTGCTGGTTTTGTAGTTTTATCTGAAAAGCTTAAATTGTGCTTATTGGGGCGGGAATATTCACTTTTTTTAAATAATGATGAATTAATGAATTTGCTTTCATTTCTTGACGAAAACTCTTTATGGTTCTATGATATAGTGTAAGAATGAACTACGAAAACAAATGTAAATTAAGTTTTTATCGGTATTTATATGAAGTTGGAAATGTCAGGACAGATGCGTATGGAGCAGCACTTGAAGCTCGCTCCACACATGATTCAATCCATGGAGATACTCCAGCTTCCTATTCTGGCGCTTCAGGAACGAATTGAGCAGGAAATCAATAGCAATCCCGTTCTGGAAATGGCCGAGCCGGACAATCCTGAAGAGGCCGAAGCAATCGAAAAAGATAGCTCCGCTGATATAGGCGAAAATGACCTTGTTCTCAGCACAGACAACGACAAAGTAAAAGATTTCGAGCGGCTTGATAGCCTTGACAACGATTTTAAAGAATATATGGATCAGTCAGGCTCGATGCATCATCGCAGTTACAACGACGAAACAGATAAGAAACTTGAAGCACTGAAAAATACCGCAGCTCCTTCTCAATCTTTGCATGAGTACCTTATAGAGCAATGGCGCATGGTCGAAGCCGAGGAACCTGTGAAAATTGCCGGCTCTGCGATTATAGATTACATCGACGATAAAGGATTTCTCTCTGTGCGACTTGAGCAGCTCCACAACAAAGACAAAGCCGAGTTCAATTTCGATGATTTAAACAATGCTCTTGAGTTGGTACAAAAACTCGAACCAACTGGAGTAGGAGCGCGTGACTTAAAAGAATGCCTTCTTATCCAGATGTCACAAAGTACCGAAGATATGAGCTTCGAGTCAAAACTTATTTCCGAACACATGGACGAACTGCTCGAAAACAAATTACCTGATATCGCAAAGAAAATGAACTGCGAAATCGAAGCAATCAATAACGCTATCATGCATATGAGCAAGCTCGATTTTTCTCCCGGCTTGCAGATTGGACAGGACAGGAACCATGCGATAACTCCCGATATAATAGTTGAAGCATCTGAAGTTCCCGGCCAGTACATAGTCCGATTGGCTGATACTCACCTGCCGCATTTGAAAATAAGTAACTACTATTCCAAAATGGCAAAAGATGGAACTGTCAACGAGCAAACGCGAAAGTTCCTTCAGGAAAATATGCGTTCGGCACAGTGGATTATGGATGCAATCGAACAGCGCAAAAACACCCTGCTCAAAGTTGCCAAGACTGTAGTAAAATACCAGAAAGATTTCTTCGAAAAAGGCCAGTTGTATCTTCATCCACTACCAATGTCGAAAGTCGCAGACGATGTCGGCGTGCATATCGCTACTGTATCGCGAGCCGTTTCAGGAAAATACGTCCAGTGCTACTGGGGCGTTCTGCCGCTCCGCAAGTTCTTTAGCGGCGGCAAGGAAGATGCTGACGGTAACATGCGAAGCTGGGAAGCTATTCGAGGAAAGCTTCAGCAGATTATTGACGAAGAAGACAAATCAAAACCATTGAGTGACGATTTAATCAAGAAAAAACTCGCCGAAGCCGGTATCGACGGCCTGGCACGACGAACTGTAGCAAAATACAGAAAACTAATGAATATACCCGCCGCAAGGTTCAGAAAAAAATATTAATCAATTTCCAACTTATAGCTTTTATTCATCTAAAGCATCAACACAACAAATATTTTTCATTCCTTTTGATAATTTTTGAATAATATCCTCTTTGATTCCGCCTTATATTTGTGTAGAGAACAAATAATGACTATAATAGCGTTATGGAGATTTGAAAAATGGCGGAAAATGAATATATATTGTTAAAACGTTTTTCCACTAACGGCGACGCAGAGGCGTTTGCCGAAATTATAAAGCAGCACGCACCTATGGTTTATGGAGTATGCCTTCGTATTCTTGCGAACAGGGAAATAGCCGCTGATGTGGTACAAGATACCTTTTTCCAGCTTGTTCGCGATGCGGCAGATATTACAGACTCAATTCCAAACTGGCTTCACAAAGTAGCTACACACAGGGCTATTGACATTGTCCGAAGTGATTCGCAGCGAAAGCAACGTGAAATGAAATACGCGGCCAATCCTGGAAATATTGATTCTGAAGATAATAAAGCCGCATGGCGGGAAATTTCCATTCTTATCGATGAAGAACTTGAAAACCTCGACGACTCGACTAAGGAAGTTCTTATTCTGCGATTTTTCGAAGGACAGAAGATGGTTAGCATTGCGGAAAAATGCGGCATATCCCAACAAACCGTCTCGCGCAGAATAGATTCAGGTATTGAACTACTGCGCCACAAACTAAAATCACGAGGTGCGATAGTTTCCGCCGCCATTCTAACTGCTATGCTTACTGAAAATATTGTACAGGCCGCCCCTGCTTCAATAGTAAAAGAACTTGGTAAAATGGCTTTGGCTGGCAGGAACGCTCCTATCAAACCAAAAATCACAACACGAATATTGGCGGCTAATTCAAAAATCATAGTTATTACAATATATGCAATTGTTATCGGTTGGGCTGTCATACATTACAATAAAACCAAAGCCGATGATAATATTTCTGTTCAGGACCTTATTAATCTTTATGCAAAAGCAGTAAATTCATGGGACAAGTCAGTGACAATGAATATTAATTACGTACATTTCTGGTCGCATATCAGCATAGATGAAACAGATATTCGTGAATGGACATATAACATGCAGTTTAAAAGAGACTCTAACAAATGTGAGTGGTCGGGAAGCTGCCAAACCGAAGGACAATATGGTGACAATAAATATTCACAGTCAAGAATATTCAGGGATATTGCATGCGATGATTTTTTCTTTATGTATGAAAAACGGAATTATATGGATGAACCAACGATAAGAATGTGGAATGATAAGAGTTTTATCGAGGAAGAACAACGCTTGTATCTGGCTCAGGAATACGGCGGCTTTTTAGAAGGTCGTGAGGCTGCTATCGGTTCTGCCGAAAAAATAGCTGAAGTAATGATTGATAGCAACAATTTGAGTCTTGTTGGTCGGGAAAAAATAAACGATGTACCATGTTTCATTGTGCAATCAAAAACAAAGTATGGTACATTTACCGTCTGGATTGCACCTAAAAAAGGTTACAATGCTATGAAATATACTTTCTCTAAAAGCGGAAATGATATTTTTAGGGATGATATCCTTGTTAGTGACCGTGAGTTAACGGAATTCATATTGGTTGTCGATTCGATTGAGATACAAAAAGTTGATAGTGTATATGTACCAATCTCCGGTCAATCATTGTGTAAATACAATGCAGGCGATGAATGGAAGGTAGAAGAACGCTGGAAAGTTAAGCGCAGTGATATCGTATTGAATCCTCACTTTAAAGCTCTCGTTGACTTTAAAATTGATTTGCCTGAAGGAACAGAGATTGAGCTTGAAGAAAAAGAAGGCAAATTTTACTGGTCAAATGGTAAAATCGTTTCAGAGGATGAATATTCTAAGTAGTATTCATCTGTAAAAAAATGAACAGCATCATATTTGTAAATTATCTTTGAACTGCGACTTTTAGATTTTGTAAAAACTCGTATCCTACTGATTTCGAAGAAGTGGAGGGTTAATTGAGTAAACATATTTGTTATATTATTTAAAATTAATCAAGAGAATACAGAACTACTTGTTTCGAGATACAATTAAATATAGGGAGGCGGTAATGCTCTACAGCCTCCCTGAAATTCTTCAATACCTCGAATCATTGATGTTTAATATTCGGTTAATTTATTGAACCCCACCTCCATAATAAATCCACCACCATGGTACGAAGAAGAAACTATCCGCATTTGGTAATTTAATTCCATAGAAATCTTCGTAAAAATCTCTTAACCCTTCCGGCAGATATAAGTAAAAGAGACTATCTCCCTGTGCAAGGTGTGCTTCAACGGCGCTTTCTGCTACTTCGATTTCTTTACCAAAGACAAGTACTCCCCACCATGTAGGAAGAACATCGTTGGCCGAATTGACATGACAAATTGAGACTTTTTCCTCTGGTTTTGCAATAGCATAATTCGGCATTGCTATTGTTACCAACATTCCTGCTACACACATTACATAAATTAAACGTTTCATAATATTTCTCCTTAAATAAAACGTTAAATTGAACAAACACCCCACTTCCCTTTGAAGTGTTTAAAGGTGTGTTCGCATCCCTCAGTTCACTTTATGCTTGTAATTGTATTAGGAGTAATCTTTATGTGATTTATACAGGTCTATTTTATTGGTTGAGAGCTTAATATTACAAAGAAAAAGGCTAAAAATTATTGTATTAGGCGCCGTATTGTTGTCAAGCAAAAAAATATAATAATATTAATATTTTTTAATTTTTTTTTCTATTTTTTAGATAAGAAATTGTACTATCTTTGAACTGCGACTCTGAGATTTTGCAGGAGTTCCTGGCCTGTTCTGCTTATGTCTTCGGATTGGCCGAAGAGTTGGTATCTGTCCAGAATTTCAGGCTGCTGGTCATAATATCTTTGTACGGCTTCTACGCCGCCTTCGGCTGGGCCGGAGGTTTTGTATTGGGCATCCAATAACCAACTACTGAATTCATCATCAAATTCGGCTGGGTAAATAATTGTTGTGACGAAATTATCATCGCTGTATTTAGCCAGGTGAAGCTTAGCCCGGCTGGGCGGCATAGACTCAACTGAAAGTTTAACCAATGCCTTGAAATCACGTTGAGATGTTTCCATATCGGTAGAATAGAAGAACATCCCTGCTTCAAGCTGGAATTTCTCGCTTGGAACGCCTTTTATTTCGAGTTGGCCGTCGGGATAAGCTCGATGGATTTTATATACTTTGCAATCTTTGTATTTTTCGCTTTCGAGCAGTTCCGCTACTTCAAGAGCGGTAAAGCCCATGCTCGAATAATCGCCAAAGTCAACTATATATAAGCCAACATATTTTTCAGGTTTTTCTAATTCTGGTAGTTTCATAATGATATTTTACAATGTCATTTTAAATAATGCACGTTTTTTTTGAATGAAAAACGCATGAAAACGTATATTATATTAGAATCGAAAACTTTTTGAAAGGAGTATAAATATGACTAATGGCGCGGCAGTAGCAGCGGCAGCGGCAGCTATAGCAAATGCTATCAAAGCTTCAGGTGCAATTGTAAGCGTAGAATCGACTGATTTTATGACTATTGTTAATAAAATGGAGAATCCTCTCGTCGTTTATTCACAGAGCACATTTTTTTCGACAAAATATTGCTATCTCACAAGCTATAAAGGACTGATATTTTATACAAAAACCGACACGGCTTTAATGCTGAAATCGAGTGTCGAATTAATTCAATCAAAAAAAATCTGGGTTCCCGGCTAAATTGTAAAATAACGAAATTTTATGACAAAAGAGATTCTCGGAAAATATGAACTTACCGAACTGAACGAAGCGATTATTGACGTTTCGTTAAAAAATGTTGAGGATATATTTAGTAATTTTTCCGGAAACAAGCCAGATTCCCCCAAAATTCTGAGCCAGGAATTTGTTGATTTTATTATTGATAGTGCAAATGAGATAGGAGAAAACAAACTTATCATTCGAATATCAATTCAGAATATACCTGACGAAAAAGTAATGGATAATATAGAAAGCAGTATTCAATCACATTTTAATAACCTGAAAGATTTGGAAAATCGTTCAATCGAAATGATGTTCAGCAGGTCTATCAAACTTTTTGGACTGGGAATGTTATTTCTATTTATTGCTATCATATTCAATCGACTTTTTTATATTAGAACAGGAACCATATCTCAAGTTTTTTACGAAGGAATTACAATAGCGGGCTGGATATCGCTCTGGGCTGCTATCATTACCATTGTTGTCAAATGGCCGCCCCAGAAGAATAATATCAAACTATACGAAAGAATAATGAAAGCTAAGATTATTTTTATAAATTAGTTTTCCGGCGGAACAGATAATTGCGAAGCGCTTTGCAATCCTTTTTCCACCTGTTCGATAATTCCTTTTTCAATATAGACTGGTCTTGCGATTTCTCTTAAAGAAGGCAACTTGAAACCGAACGCTATAGCGGCGGCTACGCAGATTGAGCCGCCAATTGCAAGTGTGAATGGGGCACCTATTTTATTTGCCAGGCTTCCCGCGAGTAGGCTTCCGAACGGCATGAATCCCATGAACGAGACAACGTAAAGGCTCATGACACGTCCGCGCATTTCATCGCTTACCATTGTTTGCAAAATAGTATTCGATGCCGCCATATTAATCATCATGCCCATTCCGGCGAATGCAAGTAATACTTCCGATAGCCAGAGTTTTCTTGAAAATGAAAATGCGACGAGCGATACGCCGAAAATAATGGTAGCAATTACAATTACCCTTCCCAACCCAAGAACAGTTTTTCTCGAAGCAAGATATACTACGCCGACCAAGGCTCCTATTCCAGCTGAACCCATCAAAAATCCGAGTGTCTTTGGCCCGCCGTGAAGAATGTCTTTAGCGAAAATCGGCATGAGAACCATATAAGGAATTGCGGTTAAACTTATAGTCGATAGCAAGAGAATAAGATATTTAATTGGTGCAAAACCGAACGAATATTTCAAGCCTTCCTTAAGCTGGAGCAAAACAGAATCTTTTCTTTGTGTATTGTTCGATGTAGTTTTCATAAGTAAAAGCGATACAATGACAGCAAGATAACTAATCGCGTTTATAAGAAAACACATACCTTCTCCGAACGCGGCTACTATTAGTCCGGCGAGAGTAGGTCCTGCGAGTTTCGCAAAATTTACCATGGATGAATTGAGCGCGATTGCGTTACCTAAATCATTTTTGTTGTCAATCATATCGATAACATACGCCTGACGTGTCGGCATGTCCAATGAATTTATAATGCCGAGAAAGATGTTCAATATTATTAAAAGCCCGATTGTAATATGATTGCTTAAAACAAGAAAAGCTAAAGCGAATGCCTGAATCATCGCGAATGCCTGAGTGAAAATCAGTATCTTATGTTTGTCGTATCTATCGGCAATGACACCTCCGAACGGAGTAAGAAACAATGCGGGTATCTGGCCGGCAAATGCGACAATACCGAGAATTAACGCGGAATTTTTTAATTCATACGCTAACCATCCAATTGCAAGTCTTTGCATCCATGAACCGACAAGAGAGAGGCTCTGGCCTGTAAAAAACAAACGATAGTTTCTGTATTTAAATGAGCGAATTATATGCTTCAATTAAAAAATCCTTCGCGGCATGAATAAGAGCCGAAATTATATAATGCACAAAGTGTCTAAAGCCATAATAATGAACTTTAGACACTTTTAATTTTAGTTGACTTAAACCTTTTTTATTTGAAACTTATTTTGCAGAAAATTTATAAATCGTTGTTGTCGAATATTTCTGTCCCGGCTCAAGAGTAGTCGATAGGAATTGAGGCTGATTCGGGGAATCCGGAAAATGCTGCGTCTCAAGACAGAATCCCGACCTTGCTTTATAAGGTACGCCGTCCTTGCCTACCATGCTTTCTTCAATATAGTTACCACTGTAAAATTGTACGCATGGCTCTGTAGTACTAACTTCCATAAGCCTTCCTGTAATTGGTTCATACACGCTTACGATTTTACGAAGCGAGCCGTCATAACCGTTTATTACAAAGTTGTGGTCGTAACCTTTGCCGTATTTCAACTGTTCGTTATCTTCATCAATTCTGGCGCCGATTTTAGTTGGCATTGTAAAATCAAAAGGTGTTCCCTTAACATTTTGCAGCTCGCCGGTAGGAATGAGTCCTTCATCTACAGGAGTATATTTATCTGCGTCAATCATCATTTCATGGTTCAGGTTGTCACCTTTGCCTGCAAGATTGAAATATGAATGGGATGTAAGATTCACAACTGTTGTTTTATCTGTTGTCGCAGCGTATTCGATTTTCAATTCGTTATCATTTGTCCAAAGGTACTTTACAGTCACATTCAAGTTACCCGGATAACCTTCCTCACCATCTTTGCTGAAATATGAAAGTTCCAAACCGACCGCGTTGTTTTCTTTAATTTCCTTTACATCCCAAATGACTTTATCGAAACCAACTAAGCCGCCATGAAGATGGTTCGGGCCGTTATTTATCGCCATAGTATATGTTTGGCCGTTAAGTTCGAATATGCCTTTGGCTATTCTATTTCCGTATCTACCTATCAAGGCACCGAAATACGGGCTATTGTTAATATATTCATCGATTGTGTTATATCCAAGTACAACATCATCTAACTGGCCGTTTTTGTCGGGAACTTTAAGAGAAACTATTATACCACCGTAATTTGTTATTTTGATTTCGCCGTTGTTATCATTGACGAGCGTGTAAATATCTGCGGCTTTACCTTCTTTGGTTTGGCCAAATTCTTTTTTTGTTATATTCATCTTTTCGTTCCTTTCAACATTTTTATTTTCATTAGATATTATATTCTAATTCAATTGTCGAATATCCGTCAACTCTAATCGAATGCTTTTTCCAGAATTTCGACAAGCTCATCATCTTTCAACTCAATTGGGTTGCCTTTCATACTGCTCGAGTTACGCGATTTTGCAGCCGCTATCGGAATATCCTTTTTTTCCAGACCAAGTTTTTTCAGCGATGGAATCTGCATAGTTTTGCATAAATTCCGTATCCATTCAATGGCTTGTTCTGCTTTTGCATTTTGATTATTTGTCAGAATTTTTGCGACTATATTATATCTTTCCAGTGATTTCGAGTCCGGATTGCGGGCTTGCAATGCCCGAGCGTTTACTTCAATTACAAATGGAAGCAGAGCGGCACAAATAGCGCCATGCGGAGCAGAAAGAATTCCGCCCAAAGGTCCGGCAAAACCATGCACCGCGCCAAGTCCGGCATTGGCGAGCGCTAATCCTCCGAACAGGCTTGCCAGTGACATATTATTTCTTGCGGTAGCGTCATCTCCATTTTCATACGCTTTTTGCAGAGAACGCCCCGCCGCTGTAATACCTTCAAGACATATACCATCTGTCACAGGATTTGATTTTATGCTAACCAAAGCTTCGATTAATTGTGTCAATGCGTCGAGACCCGTAGTCGCCGTGACATAAGGTGACATCGAATAAGTTAGTACAGGATCCACTATCGCAAGCGTTGGAAGCATGGAAGGACTTCGCATACTTACTTTTACCTGATGTTCCGGGACACTTAACACGGAATTTTTTGTAACTTCTGCACCGGTCCCGGCGGTTGTGGGAATAGCTATATGAGGAGCGGCTCTATTTGCAAGCGGCTTGCCCTGGCCTACTACTTCAAGATAATCTTCAAGCTGACCATGATTAGTAAGCATCGCTGCTATGGCTTTACCTGTATCGAGAACACTTCCGCCGCCAAAGCTTATAACAAAATCACATTCATTTTTTCGTGCCGCTCCAGTTCCTAATGCGGCAATAGTCGTTGTAGGCTCGCCTGTAACGCTGAAGGTGACATATTCGATTTTGTTTTTTTCGAGCTTATCAGTTAAAACTTTTGCGCGTTCGACAGAACTGCCAGTAACAACACATGCGCGTTTGCCCATTGCCTGAGCATTCGCAGCAGCTTCGGAAATTGTGCCCTGACCAAATATAATACGTGTCGCGGTTGCAAATTCAAATTTCATGATTTCTCCTTACCTGTCCCGAGCGAAGTCGAGGGATTTTCCCACCCGCTTTCGTCTGGGAAAATATTTGAATATTTCACACTTGTTCGTGGTTCAGCCATCATATCGGCTACAGTGTCGCGCCATTTTTGATAATGAGCGGTTTCCTTGTGCCTGGCCGGATCGTCATTTGTTCGATACACTTCCACCAGAACAAAGCGAGACGAATCATCCTTTTGCTGAACAAAATCAAATCTCGCTATTCCCGGTTCTTTTACACTGTTTTTCGCGTTTTCAATAGTAGCAGCCTTGAATGACTCTATCATATCCGGCTTAACATGAACAAAAACATGGACAATCAGCATAATCTTCCCTTTTCCAATAGAATGTCTTTTCCGAATTT
Organism: Sedimentisphaerales bacterium; assembly: GCA_016936075.1. Classification (GTDB taxonomy): domain Bacteria; phylum Planctomycetota; class Phycisphaerae; order Sedimentisphaerales; family Anaerobacaceae; genus JAFGPS01. The sequence continues at coordinate 12,098 of JAFGPS010000026.1, forward strand.
ATTACTAAGCAAAAAACACTTGTTAAGAATTCCTTTTTTTACTAAACTCATTTTATAACCGTTTAGTACAGCTTTTTCAAGGAGGAGAAATATCATAAGTTTTTAGATGGTTAGTACATAAGAAAATGGAAAAAGCTTAAAATATGATAAAAAAAAGGGATTTTAAGGAAATTTGTAATATTTTTTAAATTTTTCTAAAATTTTTTGTTACGAAATTTTGTAACTTCCGTCTATAGATATGGCGAGCTTGAGTAGAATGAATAGTGAAAATTTATGGAGTGTAAAGGTTGGACAAGCCTGTAAGGGCAGTGAAGAGTCTGTAAATTGGCTGACTCAACAGGCTGAAGGGAAGGTACGCGCGTATATTTACCGCGTTACCCTGGATAATGATTTATCTGACGACCTGACCCAGGAAACCTTATTACAAATGATTAAGTCTATAAGGAATCTTAACGAGGAGGAGAACTTTTGGCCCTGGCTGTACCGGATTGCCCAGAGCAAGGTACAGGAGCATTACAGGAGCAAAAAGAGAGAAACGGCGATTGCGGGAGACTCTTTCTACAAAGATTTTCTATCTCGCCGGGGAGATATCTATGAAGATGACAGCCTTCGCGAGCTTCTTAAGCAGGATTTATTGAAAAAAGTTATGGTCGCGATGAAAGAACTCAAGCAAAAACAAAGGGCAGTTTTATCGCTTCGCTGTTTTGACAATTTATCTTATGCCGAAATCGCCGATACATTCGATTGCAATGAGGTAACCGCCCGTATTTTGTTTTATCGAGCCAGAAAGGCACTTCGAAAGAAATTGTCGAATCATGGCATCAATAAAAACCTGATGATAATGAGTCTTGGCCTGTTCGGAAGGCTTACACTATCACCCGAAACTTCTACTTCAATTCCAGATGGGCCAGTAAGTAAAGCATCCTTAAAAGTTGGCCCGGTAGCAACTATTCTTGGTAATTTATTCTCGAAGAAAACCGCGGCATTGTTGGCTGCCATAATAATTTTATTAATATTCCTATCTGGAAGAAATAATCAGATTGTATCTTTCGGGCCTTCATTGCCGCAAAGGAACGAAATCTATAGTCTTCATTTTACAATGAACTTTCAAAATAATACCCCCGGCGCTGGAAGCCAAAGCAGAGGCGCTTATGAGCAATGGTTTTATTTTCCAGAAGGTGTAGAAGGTCCAATGTATATGCGAATGCAGAGATGGGATCCGAATACAGGAGCAAAGCTTTGTACGTGGCTAAATAATGAGCATGGTAATTATTATTACGACCCTGGTTCAAGAACCTTATATCAATGGAACAGGCGAATACGATGGGCCAGTTTGAAAGTTCGCCGCTTGCCGAGTGATTCCGATGAGTTTGCAAATTTCATTTCCAAAGTCGAAGGTGAATTGCCGGTTGATACAACATATAGCCGTGACGAAAAAACTGGTATGTTAATAAACTCAATAGATCACAGGCTTACCTTCAATGCCCCGGAATATCAGACAACATATGAATACAACACCCTTGATATGGAGCCTTTTATAAATGATTTTCCTTTTACACTGCTTGAAATTGACCAGCGTGACCAGATGCACAAGAGAGGATGGACCTATTTCAATATAGAAGGCGAACTGGACGGGAAAAAAATAACAGGTAAAGGAAGAATTCCTTTTATATATGATACATGCAAAGAATATCCCGCATGGCTTTCAATTAATGTCGAAAACGAACTTGAGATTGTTGACTGCAATTCGGGAGCTTATGTCCGGCGTATAGATAATGGTGATATAACTCTATACCCGGCAGGGACTTTTTTCAAGGGGTTGTTACGTCCATGGACAGGTCTGCATACAATGGATGCTGTACGCCGTGATGCAGTCGAACAAAGAATCTGGTACTTTACAGAACTGAGTGAAGACAAATCTGATGCTATTATTACGCTATACAATCCAGATAAAGAGAAGAGTACCGATATGGTATATACTATCGATGTAGAGCATGATATTGTAGAAGAAATACTCGTTACTATCGACACAGATATTATTGGCTCACTTAAGTTCTCTTATCTTAATAATATTGACAATGTTATGAATGAATTTACTGAACCGGTAATGCCCAGTAATATAAATACTGATTTACAGGAATTGCCGGGGATTTTATGGATAGCAGATTTATCACACGGAGAGTTAGGCAAGTAATCGTATGTGATAAGGATGAATTGTACTAAGATTAAAATAAATACTATTTTGAATTTTTTTAATGTTTTTTTATTCGTTGGGCAAGCATGAGTAATATGAGCAATGATAAAATATGGAGTGTAAATATTGGACAGGCCTGTCAGGGCAGTGAAGAATCTGTAAACTGGCTGACCCAACAGGCGCAAGGCAAGGTACGTGCATATATTTATCGCGTTACCCTGGATAATGATTTATCCGACGACCTTACACAGGAAACCTTATTACAAATGATTAAGTCTATCAAGAACCTTAACGAAAAAGAAAACTTCTGGCCCTGGATGTACCGGATTGCTCAGAGCAAGGTACAGGAACATTACAGGGGCAAACAGAAGGAAGCAAATGTTGTTTCAGAAGAATCATTTTACAAAGATTTAATGTCTCGCCGAGGGGATATCTATCAGGACGAAAGTGTGCGCGAACTCATTCAGCAGGATTTATTGAAGAAGGTTATGGTCGCAATGAAAGAGCTTAAGCAGAAACACAGAGCTGTTTTGTCACTTCGCTGCTTCGATAATTTGTCCTATGCCGAAATCGCCGATACTTTCGATTGCAATGAAGTAACCGCGCGCATTATGTTTTACCGTGCAAGAAAAGCGCTTCGCAAAAAATTGTCTAACAAGGGTATCAGTGGGAATATGATGATAATGAGTCTTGGCTTGTTTGGAAGACTAACATTATCACCCGAAGCATCTCAATCAATTCAGGGAGAATCTATAAGCAAAGCATCTCTGAAAGTCGGACCGGCAGCTACTATTATCGGTAATGTATTCACGAAACAATCGGCGGCGGTTATAGCTATTGCGATAATTCTATGGATGATCTTTTCAAATAAAGATTCAGTTTCATCTCCTCCTGTTAATAATCCTCCAATACCAACTTCGAATTTGCCTTTCAGAAATGAAGTTAATAGTCTTCACTTTACAGTGCAGGTTCTGGATGGCGATCCCAATACAGATGGAAGTTTAAGTAAAGGCGCATATGAAAGATGGTTCTATTTCCCTGAAGGAATTGATGGGCCTTCATTTATGAGAATGCAGAGATATAATCCGGACTTCACGGAAAAACTATGTGCATGGCTTGAAAATGAACAGGCGTGCTATTACTACGAAAGCGGTGCGGATATAGTTTATATCACAAATTCCCGTGTCGCCTGGAGCAATTTGAGAGTAAGACGCTTACCAACCGATCCGCAGGAACTTATAGATTTTATCGAAAAGGTCGAAGGTGACTCAGATTTTGCCAGAGAATATTTTCGAGACGAAAAAACCGGTTTGGTAGTAAGTTCTATAGATAACAGGTTTGCTAATGTGACAGGTTATATAAGCGATTATGAATACAATACTCTTTCACCGGAAACATTAGAATATAAATGGGACGAACCTGTCGAATCTGTCGTCGATAAACGTGACGAAATGCACAAAAGAGGCTGGGGATATTACCGCATAGAAGGCGAACTGGACGGCAAAAAAATCAGCGGCCACGGACGAATTCCATTTTTCTATAATACATGTAAAGAATACTCCGCCTGGATTTCTATTAATATAGGCAATGAACTTGAAATTATTGATTGCGGCGAAGGCGCACAAATGAGACGACCTGATGGAACAGTAATTGCATCTTATCCAGCGGGAACATTTTTAAAAGGTTTAGCCAGACCATGGATGGGAATGCACACTGCTGATACCATCCGAAGAGATGCCGCTGAAAAAAGAATATGGTTCTTCAGTGAATGGCACGAAAATGAAGAAGATGTGGTTATTACGCTCTTCGATAATAAAAACAAAGATGGTACAAATACTATATACACAGTTAGTTATGAAAATGATATCATCGAAAATATAATATTCACTTCCGGCGAAGATATAAAAGGAACTCTCGATTTTACATACCTTCAGGACTTAGACAAAGAAACTGCAGAATTCAAAGAACCAGTCATAAAAGATACTTCCCAAACTGCCGCTATAGACAATCCCGACACTCTCTGGATTATGGATTTGGCTGAAGGTAAACTATAGTAAAATTACAGTTTAAAAAGTATTTTCGTGGGCTTTCCCACGAACCATATATCATTAATCTATCAACAGGGAATGAATGCAATGGAAGCGAGAATTTGTAAACTCAAAAAATTATTATTTATTATTCTTAGCATCTGTAACTTTAGCAATGCCTCTGAAATTCAAAAATTACCAATTACCGGTCAGGTTGTTGATTACATGGCCAGACCGGTAGAAAACGCTGAAGTTGCCATTATTGAGGTAGAACGTATTAATAATGAATATACATATAAAACGATTGCGCCTTTTGTAAAAACAAATAAAGATGGCCTATTTGAGGTGCAGGCAGATGTATTTTCCCAGCGCAATACTTATGCCGTAGCCAGAAAAAATGGCTTAGCTTACGCATGGGACGGCTTAAACTATAGCAGTAACACGTTAGGTAAAGGTAAGTTTCTTCTGGTTCTTGAAAAAGCAAATACTCTTACAGGTAAAGTTGTGAATTATAACGGCGAAGCTATTTCCGGAGCAACCGTACAGGCCGTACCGAAAACCAGTTATCTAACTCGTTTGAATCAGAGTCCTATGTATGGACCGAAAGAATGGTTCAGTACTTTAACTGATTCTGAAGGTGTTTTCTCATTTGATTATTTTTCAGAAGATACAAGTGCGGATTTTTATGTTAAGGCAAAAGATTGGAATTGTACATATATATTTACAACTCATTATCAAAGTTGCTGTGGTTTTGAAGTGTGGAGCCCTGATATAAAACTTGTTCTTCCGCAGGAAGGAAAAATAAAAGGCAAAGTAATCGAAGAAAACACCGGTAAAGCTATCGAAGGAGTAGAATTATTAATACAAAAAAGCGGCGACAGAGAAGATATTGTAAATTGTTATTTTCCCGTGATTATTAAAACAGGCAAAGATGGTTCTTTCACATGCGAGGGAATTCCTGAAGGTAATCATACTATAGAAGTGCTGACAAAAGAAAACCAAACTTCTGATTGGATAACAGAA
>JAFGPS010000027.1 GCA_016936075.1 Sedimentisphaerales bacterium
CTACATATCGAATATTAGTAATGGGAGCATCAGCCGCCGCCGGAACACCTGATGGAGCATATTCGTTCGGACGCATGTTGAAAGTTATGTTGTCTCTGCAATATCCGGAAACGAATTTCGAAGTTATTACCGCGGCGATGCCTGCAATCAACTCACATGTTGTTCTGGAAATAGCTAAAGATTCTCCTCGTTATAATCCTGATTTATTTATAGTTTACCTTGGCAATAATGAAGTAGTCGGGCCTTACGGAGCCGGAACGGTTTTTGCGCCCTTGAGTGCCAATCTATCACTTATCCGTTTTGGTGTAGCGTTAAAATCAACTAAAGTAGGACAGCTTGTCACTGGTCTGACAAGGTTGTTCAATCGTAACTCTCCTAAGATATGGCTCGGCATGGAAATGTTTCTTGATAAGCAGGTTCGCAAAAGTTCACCTCAAATGAAAATAGTATATCGCAATTTTCAAAAGAATCTTGAAGACATTTTCAAAGTCGCAAAAAAAATCAAGAAACCTCTGATATGCTGTACAGTTGGCAGTAATCTTAAAGATAATCCTCCATTTGCATCTCAACATAGTCTGAATCTGAAAGATTCCGAGAAGGAAAAGTGGGATGAGCTATATCAACAGGGGATTAGTTTGGAGACTTATGGAGAATATTCATCAGCGGCTGATATTTATTTACAGGCAGCTAAGATTGATTCTGATTATGCTGATTTACAGTTTCGCCTGGGAAACTGTTATTGGCAAATGAGCAAATATGAAGAAAGTAAAGAGAGATACGTTCTTGCTCGCGAATTAGATACACTTCGTTTTCGTGCGGATAATCAAATTAATACAATCATTCGTGACGTTGCAAGTGACAGAAGCAAAGAGGGGATTTATCTTGTAGATTCAAGTAAAGTAATAGAACAAAACAGCCCCAATCAAACTCCCGGAGAAGAGTTATTTTACGAGCATGTTCATTTGAACTTCAAGGGCAATTATCTTCTGGCTCAAACGATATTCAAGCAGGTTGATGAGGTATTGCCTGAGAAAATCAAAAATAATTCATTAAGTGAAGCTGAAGATGCACAGAAAAGTCATTTTCCATCAGAGCAGGAAGTAGCTCGCTATTTAGCATATACAGATTGGGAAGTACAGCATATTGCTGATAAAGTTGTTAATGAGTTTTTGAAACAGCCTCCATTTACTAACCAGCTTTATAATGCAGAAAGAGTCAGACATGAAGAGCAGCGAGTCAAAGTTCTAAAAGCGGCTATTACAGAAGAAGCTATGAAAGAGATTGATCAGCAATATCGCTGGGCGATTCTACAAACGCCTTCAGATGCATGGTTGTATTGGAAATACGGCCTGATGCAGGAGGATCTGCAGAATCCTTCCGGTGCAGCCAGACAGTATGAAACAGTTTTAAAATATGAACCGACTCATTACCTTGCATGTGCCAAACTTGCTCTTTGTTTCGGCCAGATGGGAAATCTTGAAGCTGCGATTGAATATAATTTAAGAGCCATCAAGATGTACCCAACATCTGCGGATGCATATTTTAACCTGGGTTTCGCATATCATCTAAAGCAAATGTATGACAAAGCTATTGCAAATTATAAGAAGGCTCTCAAAATGAATCCTGAACATTCTAAGGCATACAATAATCTTGGTTTTTTGTTATATGAAAGTGGAAAAGTCAAGGAAGCCTTGAGCACATATCGAACCGGAATACAATATGTACCGAATAATTTAGACCTGCATTATAATCTTGGTATTATGCTTAATGATCAGGGTCAAAAAGAAGAAGCGATAAAAGAGTTTCGTGAAGCTTTGAAGATTGATCCAGATTATTCAAATGCACGCAAAGCTTTGCAGGCTCTCGGGAATCAGCCGTAACCAATTATAAATCTTTTCAAAAAATCAAATCTTTGTTGCAAAATTGAGTCTTGAAGCCTCTATTAAGTAGAAAAACATGTTTTTCAAGGGTAAAGAATGGAAATACAGTCAGATTCAGTTTTGGTAAAATCCGTATTAAAAGGCGACCGTAATGCTTACGGCTGCTTGTTCGAGCGTCACGAACGCTCTGTCCAGGCGGTTGCATTGTCAATTCTTGGCGATTTCCATTCGGCCCAGGATGCTGTACAGGAATCTTTTATTACTGCGTATAAAAAATTAGGTGGATTGAGAAATGGTTCGTCTTTCGGGCCATGGATCAGGAAAATTGCCCATCGACAGGCACTGGAAATAAAACGTAACATACAAAAAAGAACTGACGCAAAAGAGCATACAACAAAAACAGCCATTAATGATGGTGAAATTGACGAATCGAACTATGAGCTTCTTGAAGCTGTTCTGCAATTGCCTGAACATGAACGCATAGTAGTTATGCTTCGGTACTTTGATAATCATTCGACAAAACATATTAGCGAAATAACAGGTAGGCCAATCGGGACCGTGACAATGCAGCTTTCGCGTGCCCATAGCCGCTTATACAAATTGCTTAAGGGGACTAATCATGAAAAATAATAAAGAAATTGAAAACAAGCTTGAAAAACTGGGTAACTTACTCAGATCCCAGCCTTCAGTTATAAAAAATGGTATGCAGAAAATCAAACATATCGAACAACCCAAACAATTAAAGTCTGCCTATTTTACGAGAGTCCTTTATAAATCAGGAATCGGATTAGCTGCGTGTTTAATGATAGGTGTTTTCCTGTTGGTCACAACATTCTGGCCAACAAGTATTACATTGGCTGACGTTCAAAAATCAATCGAAAATAAAACATGGATTCTTATTACCTACGATGATAACAAAGAAGAATGGGTAAATCTTCAGGAGAGGAAGCATTTTTTGACCTACACAACAGTTGGCGCTTATAATTTCTACGCCGGAATGCGTGACCATAATAAAGGTTTATGGATTGCTTATCATAGCAATTGGGGTGAGCAGATTCATGAAGAAACTTTTGAAGTGCGTCCATATCCTCAGACACCATGGGAATACGCAGTAAGTGGCTGGAATGATACTGGCCCAAGTGAGTTTACTAATACAATAGTTGAAAAAAGCGATGATATAATAGATGAACATCCGGTTATTCGATTCGATACATATAGTTCAGGACCTCTCGATTTACGTGTTTTGACTCAGCAGGTTTGGGCTGATCCCGAAACCCATTTACCAGTAAGAATTCGAAAATATTCGAGTCCCGATGAATTTGATACAGGAGATTTTTCTTTCCCGGAAACAGGACCGTCCAGTATTTATGATTTGGGAGCGCCTGAAGATTTAGAAGTTGTAATGGATCATGGTATAATTGAACCGGCGGTAATAGAGATTAAAGCCAATGCTGAAAAAGCTCTGAATAATCTTCCACAAAATATGCGGATTATCGAAAAAGACAATTCTTTAATCAGAATATACCATCGAATCGGAAATAAACTGCGCATCGAATACTATGGTAATATCAGCGAAGACAACAGGCTTCTTCCTATCGATTTTCCTGAAACAAATGATGATATTTATCAATGGGCGATAGATAACCTGACACGTTTTGTTTTGAAAATTTATGACGGCGAATATGAATATTTAACTGGTATCAAAGATGCTCCACTTGTACCTGATACATATCCGAGTGTTGAATTCAAAAAAAGAAGAAGCTATATTCAAAATACTTTACCGATTGAAAGACAATGGCCCTATACAGGCAATGTCGGCCCTATCTGGATCGTTGAAGACGAACCTGATACACCTTCAGGATGTGTACATATGCGTTATGAAGGAACCGGAGTACGGCGCGACTGGTATGTTGATACAGAACACGATTATATTTGCATTAAACGCATACAGTTCAGCCAGGATAAAAACTCAGGCGAATTCATTAATCCATCGGAAATTGAACTGACCAATTTAACTCAACTTTCATCGGGACAGTGGTTTGCAAAAACAATCGGCAATAAGGGTAATTTCCAGGAAAAGTATGATATAAAACTGTTGAGCGATTCTGAAATTGAAATGCTTATGGGCAAGAATAATGAAAATGGATTCTTCGACGGCATAAAAGTTATAAAAAGCGAGATGGATAAAGGTAAGAAAGTAAGATTCTGGGCTAAATAACTTTTTAAATACAACAATACCCATTATTCGTATTTCATATATTCATTTCTTATTTAAAATGCCTGACAGCAATCATTTACATACTATCATCTGCCTCTGTTTGGTCTAAAGAAAACAGAACTAATATACCGATAATTATGTATTATTTCGCTATATTCTGTTCGGGGGGACAGATGTTAGTTTCGCTGCTATTTTTCATCGTAAGATTCAGTAATGATAAATACCGTTACTGGAAATATTTATGAAATATGCTTTTTCAATACTGATAAAGCACATTTAAATTTTTTCTGCTATATATCTAAACAAGAAAGGGATTTCCGATGAATACGAAAAAGGATTTTTCAGGCATGCTGCGCATGGGAAATATTATCGTTTATGGTTTTGCAATATGCATTATTGTATGTATCGTTCTTATTTCTAATATAAAAAACAGTGAAATTTTTACACTTTCGGCAACCTCGAATCCGCAGCAGGTTAACCAGCCTGATACTTCTTCATCGGCGCAAATATCGCGTAATGAACCTGGTTCATTAATTCAAATGCAGGCGGATTCATCAGTAAATATTGTGACTGAAGCCGCTGTTAAGCTTGGAGTTCTTTCCAGTGTAAGCAGAATTAACCAGGTAGCGACTTTTCTCACTGCAAATAATCAGACTGGCGTATTTATTTTTAAGCCGCAAAGCCAGCCTGATAAGCACATTTTTTCTACTTCGTTCGAACTGATACGCAATGACAATTCGACGCTCTATGCAAGCGCAAGTTTTTTCCCGAACCAGGATGCGGTTTATGATACAGTCGAATATGTCAATCAAAGTTGTGAAGAGCTTGAAAAAACAACATTCAAAAATCTGAAAAGAGTTGGTCTGATTAAAAAAAATATCGTTGTGCTCGATTCCGGAAAAGTAAAGGTCTTTCTAATGCCGGCTGGAAGCGGAACGGTGGTGATTAAAAAAGAAGTTATTCAGTAAATTCTTGATTCCTTCAAGAAAGGAAATATTATGAAAATAAATACTTACAAGTTGTTTAGTATCGTATTTATTATAATAGTTATCATCTTTAATCCTGTTTTAGTATTTGCTACTTCGGCTACTATGACTGCAAAAGATGATGGTTTAGACGAAACAGGCGACATAGCCATCATTACGGATACAGGAAGTCCCTACGTTGTGCTTCGAGCAAATGATGAAGGTACTGTTCAGGATACGAGTTCAGCAGTTCCTGATACTACCGCAGGCATCTTGATTACTGACGGCGGCGGTTCATCCACAAATTCTTCCTCGACTTATGTCACTATTACAGGTGGAGAAAATACTCTCACGGTAGCCGGTGATGGTATTAGTATTAATGGTGCAACGTCACTGAATAACACTTTAGGTGTCACTGGAGCCGCCACGCTTGATAGTACATTAGGTGTTAGTGGAGCAACTACCCTTGGCAGTACTTTAGGAGTTACAGGAGCAACTACACTCGATAGCACACTTGGAGTAACAGGTCTTTCGACATTATCAGGCGGTGCAGCGATAACAGGTGGAATCGATAACAATACAGACGGAATCACAGAAGCTGGAGCAATATCTGGTGCAACAACAGTAGATGCAAGCGGAACAATTACTGGTGGAAACTTATCAACAGGCGGAACGCTTGGTGTTACTGGAGCTACTACGTTGACTGGTGCTCTTACAGCTAATGGAGGTATATCGGCTGATGGATTTACCGTAGCAGATGGAACTGGTAATGTAGCTACAACGGGAACATTGGGTGTAACCGGCGCAACAACACTCAGCAGCACATTAGGAGTCAGCGGAAACCTTACTGCACAGGGAGCAACAAATATAATCGGCTCAGCAGGTTCATCGGCAAATACGCTTACAGGTGCGACAAATACTCTTATCGGTACGACAAGCAGTTCAATAACAGGAAGCAACGCCAATGTAAATCTTTCAGCAAACAATGCGAGCATAAGTGTTACAAGCGGCTC
>JAFGPS010000004.1 GCA_016936075.1 Sedimentisphaerales bacterium
ATGAAATCCTTTCCAATTATATTTTTACATGATAACATATTGAACATATAATATCATTGCTAAAAACATAATTGTGACACAGCCTGTTCACTCAACATGACAATAAATGGAAATTTCTTTTCTATATTATATACGCTTGCTTGCCTTGTTCCTTCAAAAGTTTAATATTTTTTGCGGATTATTTAACCTGCGGCTATTCCTCTGGTTTCCATTTAAGTTTGCTTATGTCTTCGGCTTTGATGAATTCGGTGTGTGTGTCGAGAAAAACTACGTTGCTTCCTTCTCCATTGTGGTTGTCTAAAATTAACATTTCAGGCCCTCCGACCTGGTTCCAGCCGTGTTGTGTTTCGAAAAGCACAACAATATCAGGATCATTTGCTTCTCCGATTTCGGCGAGATATTTATTGATAGCAAAATTGCATGGTCCTTCCTTGGCTCCTTTACATCGGAAACTTTTAGGAGTTACATCACAATATTCAATTAATAAATCGCACCATTTTTCAGGTGTCGGATAACCATCGAAATCATTGACATAAATCATCATTGCTTTGCCTAATCCAGACATATTTGTGCCGCAAATTAATCGAGGAGGTAACTGATGATTATAGGCTACAATACTCATTAGAAACATTGGGATTGCTAAAATTACAATTACAACAATAAGCGGTCTTATTACCATTAGAATATAATTGTTTTTCTTCCCGCTTCTTTCTTCTTCCATTTTGTTCTCCCTATCTAATATTATTTTATAATTTCAATTCTCCTATATAACCTGCTTCGATGCAGTATTGGATTATATCTATGGCCAGAGGAGCTGCGTCGCTTGAGCCGTGCTGGCCGCCTTCGACTACTAATGCAAATGCGATTTTTCTTCCTTTGCTATCATTTGCAAAACCGCCGAACCATGCGTGTTCGGGATCTTCAGTAGAGCCGGTCTTGCCATATATTTTTAAATCCTGCTCCCTGAAAGAATCAAGCATAGGCGAAAATTGGTCATAAGCCGTACCGCTTCTTTCATTTACTACCGCGTACATACCTTCATAGACAGTATCCATAGTGTGTTGAGAAATATTCAGCGGGTATTCTTTACTGATTGGCACTAACTCCTTGAACAATCTCGGATTCATATATACTCCGCCTCGAGCAAGAGTCGCCATAGAATTAGCAGCCTGTAAAGGTGTCACTCGTAAATTGCTCTGGCCGATACCGAAACGTTTTTTGTCACGCTGTATTATTGGAGTTATTTCTTCGAGTGTTAAATTGGTGCTTTTGGGATTTATACTCGAAATTATTCCCGACGATTCCCGTAAACTTCTTGAAAAATCAGGAAGGTAAGAAACAGTAGGGGATTCCAATATTTTATGCCCGTACCCGAAGCCGTATAACCAGTATTGAAGTGCAGAAGAACTCATCCTATCGGCAAGATGTGAGAAATACGCATTACAACTTCCTTTAATCGCATTACGGGCATTATTTTTATTTGTGCCCCACATTATATCATGTCCCGAATGGCTATCTTTCCAAATCCAGCATCTGGGCCAACCTTCTTCGGGTTCACGGGCGGGGCAGCTTATGGATTCATCTGATGTAATAAGGCCTTCTTCCATGCCCGCAACGAGTATCAGGGGTTTTACAACAGAGCCCGGAGGATAATTTGCATATAAAGCACGATTAATTAGCGGATGGTGAATAATTCCATTCGGATCTCTTAGTGTATCGAAATCATACCTTGCTCGATTATTGTCGTAATTAGGAAGCGAAACCAGTGATAGTATGTCACCTGTTTCGACTTCAATCACAACCGCGGCCATACCATCTCCAACATTAGGATCGAAAACATAAGATGCCATGAAATTTTCAATTCTCATTTGCAGTTCAATATCGAGAGTCAGCGTGACATCCTGTCCGAAACTCGGCTTGGACTGGCTGGTAAGATTCTCGTCAATATCGTAATACACTTCTCCTCGCACGCCTCGAAGTATTGGTTCGCAGGCATATTCTACGCCGTCTAATCTGCCGCAAACTTCATCGGAGAGATAGCTCCTCAAGTTATCATTGATAAAGAGTGTTGTATTATCCGGAACCCGGCCAACCCATCCTATAGTCTGGGCGGCTATGTTATCATATGGATAATGCCTTTTACCTTTGGAGATAACCTCGATTCCTTCGATATCCATAAATTCGAACTGTGCCGTAAAAACATCATCGTTTGTTTCCAACTCGAAAAGCGAGAAGCTTTCTTTCATTTCAGGGGTACGGAATTCATATATCATAAGCAAACGCTCGTTTGGGTCGGGAACCGCTTCTTCGAATGTCTGGTTTGGGTAATTATTTTTCCAGACACAGTATTTACGGACGTTCCATATTTTGTCGTTATGATATTTTATCTCCTGCTCTATTTCCGGAATACTCATTTTAAAGTGAGCGCACATTTCCATTACGATTTTTACCTGCTCGACTTTATTCTGGATTTCAATATTTGTATCGTAAAGCGCATTGGGGTCATTACTTTCTTTTGCCAGCAAACGTCTGCATTCAAGGTAGTTTGGATCCATGTATTGGCTGAGCTGGTAATCTATATTGAGCCAGTATGTCGGAATGTCGGTAGCAAGGACTTTGTCATTTCTATCGAGTATTTCGCCTCTGACAGTCGCAAGTTTTTGGGTTTTTGCTCCCGCTTTTTTCAGCTTCCCAATTTCAACCTGCACAGGGGAAAGAGGGAATAACTGCATTTGTGCCAGGCGAACTATGCAGGCCATAAACATCAGAGAACAGAAAACTATAAAGATTGAAATTCTTTTACTAAACATTTTTTAATAGCGTCTTCGATTTCGATGAGTCTTAATTTTCATCCACCATGTACATGGTAAAAATAAAAACGGACCGACAATTGCAGAAAAAATTGCGGTTTTAAGAATATAACTAAATTCTATTGTACCGGCATGTTTAAGTGAATTCAAAATATTTGTACAAAATCCTGCAAGTATTGTCATGGCGATTATCGAAGTTACCTGGTAGGGCACTTTTCTTAATGCGAAAACATGATTCAGATAGGATAGTGCAGTTCCAAGAATTCCGAAGCTTATCATTTGTGAACCCATAGTGATACCTATCAAATCAGCGGCGAATCCAAGTATAAAAGAAGTGATAATTGCATCTGTCGTATTGTTGTAAATTGCGAAGAAAACAACCAAAATAATAAGTAAGTCAGGTCTTAAATTGTAATTTGACAGGGTGGCCTGTGCTATTGTTGCCAAACAAACCAAAACTGCAAACCGGATCCATCGCATTTATATGTCCCTGGCAGGCTCGATTATTGTTGCTGTTTTATTATTACTGCTATCTCGAATATTTCTTCCAGCTCCCATTTAGGTTTTACGGTTATGTCCCAGAGCAAAGGATTTTTGTCATCTGGTTTGAACCTGGAAATTGTTCCTACAATCATATTTGAATCGAGAAAACCATTTCTAATCGATACAAACACATTTTGCCCAATTGAAATTTTCTGCTCTCTCGAGACCATGCTGATTTTTGCGGTACCGTCACCATTTCCCTGCATTTTCAAATCCTGATTTAGCCCTTCAATTCGGACTGCTATTTGGGAATCAGGATTTGTAACTAACTGGACCTTTGCTTCTGCCATTTTAGGAGAAATATCTATAATTCTGCCGATAATACAATTTTTGCGTTCCAGAACAAACTGTCCTATTCTGAGACCATTTGTTCCTTTGCATGATATAGCCAGATTACTATTTTTATTGTCTGCGATGGATACAGTACCAAGGATATATCCAACATTTTGTCCAACAACACTATTTAAGTTTGTAAGATGTTGAAAATCATCTGCTAATTTAATCAGTCTTTGTTCGAGATTATGATAACTATTTTCAAGTTCATCATATTTTTTCTTTGAAACAGTATCATTAAGATTTTGTTGTGTTCTATTCGAAAGAGAAAAATTTCTGCTTGCGCTTAGGGGTACATGGAATACACGTGCGAAAGCAAGTTGGAGTTTATTAGAAGAATCCTGTGGTATAAGATAAAAAATTACACTGGCTAACATGCACCAGATGAAAAGCATTCTTCTTGAGAGAGAGCCTTCTCTGTTTGTGCTGTTTCCGATAATCCTGGTTTTAATTTGCTTCCATGCCATATTCGTATTGCGTATTTTGTAGTGCGTATTGTGTAATGTGCATTGCGTTTTATTTCGCATTACGCATTATGTACGACGCACTACGAATTATTCCCATCCATATTCACTATGGTCCATAGTGTCCTTCCAAATTTCGAGATTTTCCAGGTAAACTGCGGTTCCTCTCGCGACACAGCTCAGTGGGTCATCTACTAATTCGACTTTCAGTCCGGTTGCGTTTGCAAGTATTGAATCCATTCCGCGAAGCATTGAACCGCCGCCGCAGATATGAATTCCATTGTCGATAAGGTCCGCTGCCAATTCAGGTTCGGCTTTTTCAAGTGTCATTGTAACTGAGTCAATTATAGTTGAAATAGGGTCACGAAGTGCTTCTCGAATTTCCTCACTTGTTATAACAATTTTTCTCGGAAGACCTGAGATAGTATCGCGGCCCGCTATTTCCATTGTTAATTCTTCTTCAAGGGGAGCTACCGAGCCAATTTGTATTTTGACTTTTTCGGCTCGTGCGTCACCAATGAGAAGGTTATATGTTTTCTTGAGATGATTTACTATTGATTCATCGAAGTCATCTCCGCCGATGCGGATTGATTCAGCGGTTGCGATATCAGCAAGACTCATGATTGCGATTTCGGTAGTTCCTCCGCCGATATCGACAATCATCGAAGCAGTCGGGTCCGTAATAGGTAAACCAGCACCGATTCCAGCGGCCATAGGCTCATCAACAAGGAAAACTTTACGAGCGCCGGCACGTTCAGCGCTATCAATTACAGCTCTTCGTTCTACTGCTGTAATACCGCTCGGTACGGCTATAACTACACGTGGCCTGACCAGACCGCCCCGGCCGTGAACTTTACGTATGAAATAACCAAGCATTGCTTCTGTTATCTCGAAATCGCTTATTACCCCGTCTTTCAAGGGCCTTATAGCGCTGATTGAACCGGGGGTTTTACCAAGCATTTCACGGGCCACGAGGCCGACAGCTTCGCCGTTATTAAGAACAATATTTGTTCCTTTGCGAACAGCTACTACGGAGGGTTCGTTGAGGACGATACCTTTGTCGCGGACACAAACCAAGGTATTGCAGGTACCAAGATCAATACCCATATCCATACTAAACCAGCCTAAAAATGTGTCCAGCAGCACCTTAGACTCCTTTCATAAACAAAGTTTAGAACATTTTAGGGTAAAATTGCTTCTAATAAGGAATACATCATCTTAATAACATATTCTTCCCCAAAAAGCCGGATTAGACATATCTTATGAAAGGCGCATCCGCATTCATTCATGCCTAATCTCCAATAATTACAATCGAAAATTTCCAATTGTTCTCTATATATACAATTAGGTTGGAATTGTCAATAGAGATTTGTTATGGTTTGATAATTTTGAAGATAGTTCCGTATTGTGAATTGCACAGGAAAGTGACAAGTCCTGCTGTTGATAAAACTACGAGGAAGGCTATGGCTAATAATGCCGTATATAAATTGTCCGGCACAAATACTTTTTTACCGCCTGCTGGAATAACCGGGCTCATAAATATACCTCAATAACTGTCTTAGAAATTAGTTTTTACTTTATCGCCTGCTTTCGGCATGATATTGGAAACAAGGTCAAGATAGCCAGATGACTGATCAGCATCTATTGTCGAAACTACGACATCGCAAACAAATGAGTTGTTGCGAATAACATGAAATCTCATATTTTTTTTCACGCCATGGGCCGAACCTTTGGATATGGATACTAAAGAATCATCCGGTCTCACTTCTAATATAACTCCTTCAAGATCAATATCTTTAGTTGCCGGAGCCATTTCTGCCGAATTTGATGTCGCTGGTATTCCACCAAAAGGTGAAACTGAACGTTTATTGGCTGAAAGTAAAGTCTGGTCAAAATTATTCTGTAACTTTGTTTTTTCATCAATTAACAGCTTCTTTTCATTTTCTAATTGTGCGATTGTAGCATTTTGACTAACGACTTGTTCTTGTAATTCATTGATTTTGTTTGTGTTAGCTCTTTGTTGGTCAAGCAAATCAGCGACTTTAATTTCTGCGTTTTCGCGTAACTTATTATTCATTTCAACCGTTTTCACGTTATCAGATAATATTGCTGTTGCGTTTTCTAATCTTGTTTGAGCGTCAGCTAAATCACTACTTAATTGGAATATTTCAGTATTCAAGCTATCTACTTCATTTTTATAATCTTCAATTTGGCTACTATAAGTATTTGTTGTTGCTTCCAGATTGGCTTGAATAGTATTTACCTGTTCTGCCTTATATGCATTATCTGATTTTAAAGACTGAATATCTTTATTTCTCGCATCGTATGCTTTTTTATAATTTGTAGCAGTACCAACGTATGTAACTGTAATTCCACAAAGGAAAATTGAAGATAAAGTTAGTAAAACTACTAAGATTTTTGTAAGCGTGCTCAAAACAAGCCCCTTTCAATAGAATTGTATTTTTTTCTATTCACCCACTACCTTACTTTTAGGTTTTCGTGCGAAAAGAGCCCCCAGAAAAGGCTTCCTCCTCGCAAATAATGGTTTTTATCAAAACCGGATATTTCCTGACATAAGTCAATAAACATCAATATATGTCCTACAATCGAACATATATAATATAATTTTACGCTTAAACGGGTAAAAGGTCAAGTGATTTTTGCCAAATAGCCCAAATTAAATAGATGATATTTTCATGATATGTTGAAATCCGATAATATGTTGCTTATTAGCATTAGAACTTGAGGGAAGATGTGAAAACAGCTTTTGCGGCAGCTAAACGAACTAAGGGTGATTCATTTTTCATAAGATCAGGTAAAAATTTTGTCAAATCTTTAGTACCGATTTCGCCTATTGCTAATGAAGTAAGAGTTAAAATTCGTTCCCTTGATTGCATATCCTGGCTCAGATAAAGTTTTTTCTGAAAAACTTCAAGAACAGCATTTTTGCCTTTTTTATTATTCATTTTCCCTAATTGTTCAGCCGCGGCAACGCGTATTTCAACAACCGGATCGCTGAGCATAGATAATAACGCGTTTTCTGCCTGTGGAGTTCCAAGAGCACCCATAGCCTTCACTCCTGTGTATCTAACGTCGTTAAAAGTACTAATTAACATTGCCCATATTGTTTCATAAATCTTTGTATCACCAAGCATAGCCAGAGCTTCAGCAGCCTGGTATGAAACCATATCGCTTGAATCAGGGTTTTCCATAAGCTTACGAAGCAGTTGTATTGAGCTCTTATCGCCGATTTTGCCTAAAAGTAAAGCGGAATTGGCTTTTATGGTCTGGTTTTCATTACTATTGACTGATTCTCGAAGTACCTGAAGGTATTCGGGATGACCAAGTCTTGCCATTGCGTACGAAGCCGCGACTAATACATTAGGATCTCTATCCCTTAGTAATTCGTTTATTGAGTTTAATGCAGGTGCATATTGCATTTCCCCGATAGCTACAGCGGCGGAGAATCTTACTGGAACAAACCTGTCCTTAAGCATATTGTGAATTGTTGGTAAATAGTTTTCCTGCTTTGTGTTAGCAGAAATCTCTATTGCATTTACTCTTATTAAAGGATTATCGGAGTTTAGTGAGTCGTTAATGATTTTATAAGCTTCTATTTGTGTCTCAGTCAAGCCGGATTTTGCATTTTTGGTATTAGCACCGCATCCTGAGAGAAAAATACCTAATATAAAAAAGCCGATAATAAGGATTCTTCCTGATGGTATTTTGTAACACTTTATGCCAAATGGAGATACAGACTTCGCATAAGCTTGTTTCCAGCTTTTTGACCTGTATTCTATATTCTGTATTCTGTTTTCTTTAATCATATCCGGCTGTTCCGATTATTAATTCATCTTTTCTTGAATCGGACATATTTGCCCGAAAGTGATATAATTATCACAAAAAAAACGCAAAATTCACAAAAAAAATCGAGCCATTCACCATATTTACTGAAAAACGTAGCTCTTGTATCTATCGGTATTTTATCGGCAAACCATCCGGACATTCCTTTTCGTTCCATAGCATTTTCCGGTAGTGTGCCTGCTGAATATCCGTTTTTTATTCGTCCATAGGTATCTATAAGGCAGCTTATGCCTGTATTTACACTTCTCAATACTGCCAATCGGTTTTCTACTGCTCTGAAAACGCAAACCGCTGCGTGTTGAGGAAGTTCTGCACTTGGAATGACTTTATCGTCAGACCATTTAACAAACCAGCCGTCGTTGGATATATTTACAAGCCAGTCGATTTGTTTTTTTCCGTCCTCGTCCAGAGCAAACTTTCTCGTAAGTCCCGGAACAGTGTCTTCGTAGCAAATTATCACACTGAATTTGTAATCTTGCCCTTGCTTATCTTTCATATTAAAGACGGTATATTCTTTGCCAAAATCGAGAGAATAATCTAAATCATAAGGAATGAAATCGAGGTTCATAAGAATCTGATAAAACCATGCCATGGATTTTTTTAGCGGCAGGACTTCGCCGAATGGCACGAGGTGGATTTTGTTATAAACTTCTGGTGCTTTATAGCCGTCTTTTGTATAAAGGAACGCTGAATTGAACTGTTCATTTGTTCTTACTTCGCCACTTTCGACTTTAGTTGTGGCGCCATAGGCCCCGATAAGCAGGAAAGTATTGTCTTTAGCGTGTTCTCGCAGTCTTATATCAAAATTCATATCTTTATGCGTATCCTCCCGATAATGCAGGACTTCAGGATTCAATATTCCCTGAACCATTGTCTCGGGCCATACAATCAAATCAGGATTATGCAATACCGCTTCATTGCTGTCTTTCATTAAATTATTGAATATTTCTGCTCCTGATTCAAAAGTATTTTTTAATGATTGAGGAATATTCGATTGCAGTGACGCCGTAAGCGGCCCTTTTTTTACGCAATCTTCTTCCTGACCAATTCTCCATTTTCCATATAGAACTGCGGCAATAACTAATAATACAACCATACCGGTTTTTGCGAGCAGGGGAGATGTAAAATATTTTTTGGAACGAACTGCAATTATCAATTCGGCAATGATTCCGTTTACCATAGCAATTAGAAAAGACACGCCACCTGCGCCAAAAATATCTGCTATTTGAATGATTGTGATATTTTTGTATTGGCTATGGGCAAGGAATCGCCAGAAAAATCCGCCAAGGAAAAGTCCCTGCATTCGTTCTACTCCAACGATTAAAACTGCTGCCGCAATGAAAAGAGGGATTTTCTTCTTTTGAGAATAGTTCAGGCAAAAATATAACACCGGCCAAAGCAAACCTGTATATAAACATAAAACCAGCCATCCCGCGATTGTAATCGGAGTCAACCAGTACAAATTAACCAACCAGTAAAATATTGCGACAATATAGATTACAAAAAATAAACGCCTCGGCCTGATTCGTATTGCGTATTGCGTATTGTGTATCGCGTCCCGGAATAACGAGTTTTGCTTATTATTACGCAATACGCACGACGCATCACACATCACGAAATAATGAGCGGCTAAAAGAAAAGGAACATAAGAAATCCACGCAAAGATAGACAACTCTATCGGAGTCTGAATCACAGTCAGCATAAAAGCACTGGCAATGAAAGGCAACGCAATTTTTAGAGGATGTAGAGACGTAAAGACTTGCGTTTCTACTTTATTTTTTTTGTGTTCATTCGTGTTCATATGAGCCTGACCATCTCCCTGAGAGCCCATTCGGGCCCAAGGGGACGTGGTTTCAATCTATCATTTTAGAAAAGTAGGGTGCGTTATAACGCACCATTTCTTTCTTTTGAGTATTTAGTGCGATTCATCGCACCCTACAATATTTTATTCTATCATCTTAGACAACATCAGTATGTCTTCGTCACTGTATATTTTATTATTTTTCATGCGAACCGCGAACTGATTCGCAAAAATCTTTAAAAGATTTTTATCTGCGCCTATTTCCTTTAGAGTTTTACCTGTATCAATAGAAAGCCTTTTAAATTCTTCTATTTCATGTTTTGAGATATTGGATTGGTTCAAGTCAGCTTTGAATTCCTTTTTCAACTCATCCAGCCGTTTGCTGGAATTTTCAACGTATTGTTCGGAAAATTCAATCCCGACGTAATGCCTTTTCAATTGTATAGCCGCTGCGGCCGTAGTTCCTGAGCCGCTAAAAGGGTCAAGAACGCAATCGCCAGGATTGGAGCTTACTGAAATGATTCTTTTAAGCAGACTTTCCGGCATTTGGCAGGGGTGCCATCCTTTGCGCTCTTTAAATGTCCCGCAAACACGAGGGTAGGTATTCCATACATCGTCCGGCATTTTACCCGCTGGATTAGCTCTCTTATCATTGTAAAGAAGCTGCCTGTCCGATGGAACGCGCACGGCGTAATCGTTGTATGTGAAATAGTTTTTATCGTTTGCGAAATAAAAGATATGAGTATGGCTTCTCGCGAATTTGTCTTTAGTCTGCTGGCCGAAAGTATAGTGCCAGATAATCCAGTTTCGCATGACAAGCCCAAGTTCGTCTGCAATTATTTTAACATTCGCGGCATAATCGTCACCGATAGCAATATAGAACGAACCGTGCGGCTTGAGTACGTTTTTGCAGGCACTCATCCAATCTTTCGTCCATGCGATATAGTTTTCGCTTTTTTGCTTATCGTTGTATTTGTCGTATTTATAGCCGATATTGAAGGGCGGGTCCGCAAAAATAAGATCAGCAAAAGGTTCGCTTGTTTTATCGAGAACCTCGATACAATCGCCTGATATTATCTTGTCCAAATATTTCTGCATGGCGATATAATAACGAAACCAGGCGAAATAGCAAAGATGAAAAATAAAACTTCTTTGGACATGCTTGAGGGAAATATCTGTTTTTTGTTATTAGAATTTAATTCCTTGGTGGGGATATTTAAAATCGGAGCGTTTATATTTCTGTTTCTTTTTGGGTTCTTGTTCCTTTTTTCCGAATATTTGCTGCCAGAGCCATATTATGCCGCATATGATAATAGCAACCAGAACAATAAGTTGGAGTCCAGGGCCTACGGATTGTTGTAAATAATTAAGACCAACCGGCCATTCATCGTCTTTAAAACCTGTAATACACTGAAAGGCGAGCATTATGCAGGCGCAATTGGATATCTTATTTTTTATTTGAAATAATTTTGTCCCGTTCCTTAATCAGCAAATCGCGTATTTGCTCCGGCTGGGTAAGTCCATAAAGCGATACTTCGGGTCTGGCGTGACCTGTTCCGGCGGTTTGAATTTGTAGTTGCCAAATTCCCATCTTTTTAAGTAAAGGTCCTTGTGCGATAACTATATCTGTTATGCGGTCCAATGGTATGGCTTTTCTTTTTAAGAAAAAGACCCCGGAATCCGCTCTTAATGTATTTCCTTCGAGCCAGTAGTGTAAAGCCTCTGCTTGTTTTTTACTTAGCCATGGTCCGAGAGTAAAAGCATGAACTAACGCCAGAATAATTCCGATACCAAAGTACCAGATTGTAAACAAAAGAATCATCAGGATTTGTAAATAATAGAAATATCGTGCAATCGGTTCTCTTTGTATTGCAAATTCCTGCTTTTCTGAAACTTCCATTGAAATTGCTCCTTATTTCAATATTTTCTCCGGTATTTCTGTTTTGACGACTATTACCATATGTTTATTCTCAATTTAATATACGCACAAGCTTATATAAAATTTTATATTTTATTGAGAATTATCATTTTATTTCTTGTGAAGATTCTTGCGAGTAGTCCAGTCTATGAGTTGGCCTGTAGTTGGCTTAACCTGACCATCTTCCTTATAATAAGCACCGTAGTCGAGCTCGCCGTTTATGAATCTTTCTTCTGATTTCAGTTGGCCGCTCTCATAGAATTCGAGCCTGTACAAAGGCCTGTTAAACTCTGACCATTCTTCTAATTTAAGTCGTCCATTTTCATAATATTCACTCGAATGGTAAAAGAGGTTCTCTTGTTCATGAAAACTATTCTCGTAAAAATGCGTTTCATAAGTTTTTTTCGGTTTTCCACTATCGTAGAGTTCATAGTCATGGATGGAACCCCATCCACTGAAACATCCAGAAACTCCGATACAGATTAACGAAATAATTGATAAATTAAAGACATATTTTAACTTTCTCATAAATCAAACCTTTCGATTAATTATCATCAGAATTATTGAATCGCTTGTCTATAATTGGAGTGTCAGGTGGTAAAGGGATACGATTCAAATCTACAATATTGCTATCGGAGTACAAAACAATATCAACTCGCGCCCTGCAAACATTTCCTTCGAATAATGGTTGTTCCTTTCCGCTTTCACGAATCTGTTTAATGTCGGCCTCTACCCATTTGCCGTCCTTATAAGTAACATATTCAGGCAATCCGCCTGAAGGCAACTTGATATAATCCGGCCATGGAACAGGCCATTTCAAAGATTGTTCTGTACTTATTTTGCCTGTGTTTGGACCTCCGGGGTACGTGCAATATATCTGAACTTTAGGCTCTCTAATTTGTACAGGGGAACCATAACGCCCCGTAAGAATATGTGTGCTTTTTATGGTGAGAGGTGCGTCTTTTGTTTTTAATGACAGGATATATGGCCATGCTTGCTCAAACTCTTCACGGTTTTTAAATGTAATTTCGTGATACACTTCCTCAATGCCCAAATCATGATAGTAAGAAAGAGAACGTTCCCGGAATTTTTCAAGTTCTTTGGGCCAGGTATCAGGCCAACTTCCTTTAGATATTTCGGTTAGTGCGAAGCTTAAAGAAGTCGCCATGATAATAATTATGACAAAAAACACTATTATTGATTTTTTTAACATTTTTCAATCCTTCCATAGTTAATTCAAAAATTGCAAATTGTGTTTAGTAATAATTATATAAATCATATATGAAATTACTGTTTCGGATTTCTCTATAACAATATAGACGTAAAAAAAATAAAACCGTTACGAAAATTCTGAAAAAAAAGATGGAAAAATTATTTTTGACCAAATTATTCATTAACCGCAGCGAACGCTGTGGATGCGGAGAAATGATAATTATAATTAAATACCTCTCCGTTCTCCGTGACCTCCGCGGTACAATACCAGTATTATTGCATTTTGAATTTTTGTTTTATATCCGCAATCTCGTCAATAATAATTGTATCCGGCGGGAAATCGAAATCAAATAGCCTCTCTTCTATATAGATATTGGCGGATACTTCCTCTACTTCGTAGTTTTGCATTCGCCTTTCCCTGAACTCTGTACATGAATATAAATAAGGAATCCAGACATTATTGACGTTTTGAAACTGGCTGCACTTTATATGTTTTACGAGGCTTTCGTTTTCAATGATTTCTTTTTTTACCGGAATAAATTTCTTTGTCGGATCCAAATAAAAAATATATGCTGCGTCTATGGGATTCTGTACTTTTACTTTTAATTCATACAGGTTATGAAATCTATCATATTTCACAGCTATATCGTGCAGGTCATGAATCCTTTTCCATAGAACATCGCAATATTCCCAGAGTGCCATGTTAATTGTTAAAAAAGATTGATCTGCTTTTCTTTTGCCGCCGAGACGAACAAGCCCGCGAGGTGTTTTGCCATGTTCTTGCGTGAGCTTTTTTGTTTGCTGGTCTGTGAACGCATATGTTATTACTTCTTCGCGTGTGTGTGGAAAATTGCTGGTAGGGTATATTGTCCTGTAAATATTCCAGTATTCTTTGTCGTGCGACCAGCGGGTAGTAATTTCATAAACTCCGTGAAGTATTTCTTCTTCATTCTCGGTAATATATCCAGTAACGTTAATTTTCGCTTCAATGCTGGTATATTGTTTCGCAGAAGTTTCTAATAATAGAATAATCTGTTCCGGAGTCATAAGGTTTCCTAATTTAAAACAGCTTCTGTAATTACAAGATAACCGATAAAGGCTCATACATTATAGACGCTTTTCAAGAGAATTCATTGCAATAATATTAGAAAAAAGGTTAGAAATGTGCTTTTATTATATTATTAGAATTTTTTGTCTTTTGATTCTTCTATGGTATAAAAAAAAGCTGACAACTACTAAATTGCCAGCTTTATGAAAGTCGAAAAGTTTGTTAAGGGATTAATTTTCGAGCATTTTTTGCCACGATAATTTCGGGTATTCCTGACCTTCGGTCATTGACCAGATGTCTTTTTTGCCGTTAGCAGTTTCGCCTGAGAAGTCCCAGCCTGCATTTGTGAAAGTACTCTGAATCATCATTTGAGTAGTTGTTTTACCTGTACCGCCGTCACTTGTGGTTTTGCCGGATGTTTGGATGTCCCAGAATGACTTATTTACAAGGTAGCTATAGTAGTTACTTCCAACCAGACCACCTGTTTCATAGTCACCGCTAACTATCCCAGTACTGTAGCATTGGTCAATATTTCCTTTAACATTTTCACCGACTAATCCGCCGACATAAATATCTCCGTTTGTAGAACCAGTGCTGTAACTCTGAGTTATAGCGCCATCCCAGTTATATCCAATCAGTCCGCCAACATCAGCATTACCGCTTACCGTTCCAGTACTATAGCATTGTGTGACATTACCTTTAACATTTTCTCCCAATAATCCGCCAGTTGATAAATTTGCATCGACTATTGCAGAGCTATAGCATTGTGTGACATCACCTTCTGAGTTATATCCCATCATACCGCCAACCCATGCGTAGCCGTTGACAGTACCTGTACTGCTGCACATAGTTACAGTGCCATTTTTATTATATCCGTTAAGTCCGCCGATATAACTTCCTGAACCGACAATATTGGCATCTTCTATACTTAAATTTTTGACTTGTGCTTCTGGTTCTAATCTGCCGAACAATCCGAGGAATGAGCCGCCGTCAATAATCATATTAGAGACAGTATGGTCGTTGCCGTCGAACACACCCGAAAAGACAGGTATAACTGACTGGCCAAAAATCAATTCGTCTTCAAGATTCGGGGCAGCATAATCGGGATTTACAGAGTCAATATCGAGTGTAATATCTTCATTTAGAATATAATGCTTATCACTTAAAATACTTGCCTTACCAGCGAGAACAAGTTGTTCGGCGGTATCAATCTGGTATGGATTTTCTTCTGTACCAGCACCATTTAGCCAGCTAAGGTCAGGCTGAGAAATAAATGATCCCGGCGTACCTTCCCATGCCAATCTTGGATAATCATTCCCTGCATCGAGTATCCAGTTCGGATCGCTCGCAAAGCCGTTCAAACTAAGCATATTTTCGCTCATCATCTGTGCTGTTGTTAAGCCTGTACCACCCACGCTGCCGGATAAACCGGAAGTTTCCATATCCCAAATACTGCACATAACATTGCCTAAACCAGAGCCGACGAGTCCGCCCATATCGAAACTTCCTCTTACTGAACTGATGCTGTAACAACGAATAATATTGCCTTCGTTTTCTCCCGCTAATCCGCCGGCATAATTTCCAGTACAGCTTACTACGCCTGTGCTATAACAATCATTAACATCACCGCCATTGAAACCATTCAGGCCTCCGACAGATTCATCTCCTGAAACCGTACTTGCGCTGTAGCAAAATGTCACTATATCGTTGTTATTTCCTACTAATCCGCCAATAACATGGCTCCCGCTAACGGAACTTGTACTGTAGCATTCTGTTACAATACCTGATGAGTTTTCTCCAATTAATCCACCAACCGAAATGATTCCGATGGCAAATCCGGTACTATAACATTTCGCTATTGTTCCACCATGATTATAACCTAACAAATCGCCTACATCGTAATTGCCGTTCGCTGAACCTGCTGTGTAACTCTGTGCCAGCGTACCTTCCCAGTTATAACCAACGAGTGTGCCGACATAATCCTGGCCGGTAACTTCGCTCGTACTATTGCATTGAGCAATTGTACCTGTGTTATATCCTGTCAAGCCACCTGAGTTATAGCCGCCGCTTACTGCTCCAGTGCTGTAACTTTGTGTTATAGTTCCGGATGTATTATCGCCAACTAAACCACCGGTAGAAAGAGTTCCGCTTATTGCTCCTGTACTGTAACACTGAGTTATGGTTCCTTTATTATTGTAACCGATTAAACCGCCCGCATTGTAGGTACAATTTACTGTACATGAACTCTCACTTTGAGCGATAGTTCCTTCAGAGTTTTCTCCAATTAATCCACCAACTGACATATTACCGGAAACTTCACCTGAACTTTGACAGTTAATTATATCTCCGCCCCAGTTATATCCAACAAGTGCACCGACATTATTGCGTCCATTAATTGTACAGTTTGTTAAAGATAAATTTCGAATTTGCCCATTGAGACCCAGATTTCCAAATAGTCCTGCATTATCTTCGCCATGTGTATTGATATTGGCATTATTAATAATATGTCCATTACCATCAAAAGTGCCGAAAAATCCGGCGTCAGGAAAGGGGGCTCCAACTGGTTTTATGGTAACATTTTTCAAATCAATATCTGATATCAGAATAAAGTACTTATTCCAGTCAGAAGAAGTATTCATAAAGGTTTGCCAGTCATCAATGGTCCTGATTCGATATGGATCTATTGGTATCCCGTTACCGCCGCTGTATTGAGCTAAAACAGATTGGCTCGATAAGCTAATAGAACAAAATATGATTAATATTGTGAAATGCTTGAAAAGACTTGGATGTTTACTGAACTGTAACATAGTTATACTTCCTTTAATCGAAAAGATAATATAGCTAAAATGGGTAAAAACGGCAAGTCTTATAATAATCCTTTTTTTTACCAAAATCAAAGAATTATTATAAAAAATTTAAAAAAAATAAAAAAAAGCTTTTTTAGAAGGAAAAATAGAGGAATTTAAGGAAATATTTTGAAAAATTTTGTTTATGTCTCATAATAATCGTTTTTTTATATATTAAACGAAGTATTTCAAGATTTCGCAGAAAAGTATTCAATTACCCTGCATTATGGTTTGATGACTTTTTGTTCTCTGAATATTTTGCCTGTTAAATAGTCAGTGAATATTATTTTTAAGGTGAGTGGCTCCTCGAATTTCTCGATTTTTTCAGAAATGTCAAACTTTAATCTGAAGTTTTTAATTAATGTACTATTCCATGTTTTTTTAAGCTCTTCAGGATTTACCTGCCATGTTCCGATTTGTGCTTGTCCTTCCGGCTTATTCAGGTTCCATAGTTCGACTTCAATACTGCCTGCTGCTTTTATAACGTCGCCATAGTTATCGATAGGCTGGATACGAACAATTAAGGTATCAAGCTTTTCATCTTTATTTTCATCATAAAGAGTCGAATAATTATGGATTTTTACGTTCACAAGTTGATAAAGATTTTCACCTTTTACGTTTTCAGGGAGTTCTTGTAAGACGGAAATCTGAGATTTCAACTGTTTATTTTCATCGCTTATCTGCTCGACTTGCTTTGTCAATTGAGTATTTTCTTTGTTCAGATTTTTGATTTGGGTCTTAAGTTTTGCATATTCATTTCCCGAATTACAACCAGAGAAAAAGAAAAGAACAAAAGAGCAAAAGACAAATATACATAATTTTGCACTCGTATATATCTTAAGCTCTCGTGCTCTTATTTGCTTATGTTCTAATGTTTGTTTAATCCTGTTCTGGTTCAGTATCATCGGTTTCATTCGTCTTGTCCCTGACTATTTCCGGAGCTTTCTGGAGAATCCTGTCTGCCAGACCATATTGAATGGCTTCGTTTGCATCGAGCCAAAGGTTTCTGTCTGCGTCTTTTTCAATTTTATCTACAGACTGGCCGGTATGCTCCGAGAAGATTTCATATAAGCGTGTTCTCATACGAAGAATTTCCTTCGCTTCGATTTCCAGGTCGGTTGCCGGAGCAATTAGTTCACCTGAAAGAAGGGGCTGGTGGAGAAGAACTTTGCTATTTGCGAGCATGTATCGTTTATTTGCTTTTCCGCCTGCAAATAATACAGCACCCATACTTGCCGCCTGACCAATACAATATGTGGCAACATCACAACGCAGGAACTGCATTGTGTCATAAATAGCCATACCTGCGGTTATAGCTCCACCGGGTGAATTTATATAGAAATGTATATCTGCTTTACTGTCTTCGTTACTAAGAAAGAGCATTTGTGCGACAATTAAATTTGCAACTTCGTCGACAACTGGTCCACCGAGAAAAATAATTCTGTCTTTTAAGAGCCTTGAATAAATATCGTAAGCTCTTTCGGTTCTGCCGCTCTTTTCAATTACTATAGGTACTAACTGATTAATACTCATAATTTTTCCTTGTATTGTGTATATCGTATTGCGTATTTTTTCGCGATGGGTCCCTCAAGGGATGGCCATGCTCACATCACGCAACACACTTCACGAAATTATTCTTTCTTCTCTTCAGTTGTTTTGTTTTTCATATCTTCTTCGTGGAGAACTTCATCAATCAGGCCGTATTGCATCGCTTCATCTGCGCTCATATACCTGTCTCTTTCGGTCTCAGATGCGATTTTTTCTTCCGGCAGGCCGGTATGAGTCGAAAGAATTTTATTAATCATAGCTTTTGACTTGAGGATTTCCTCTGCCTGAATTTTGATATCTGATGCCTGTCCGGTTACTCCACCCCATGGCTGGTGCAGCATAATTTTTGCATGAGGCAAAGCGTATCTTTTGCCTTTCGTTCCTGCCGCAAGTACTATTGCTCCACCTGATTGTGCTCTGCCAATACAGTATGTGGCGACCGGCGAACGAACAAAACGCATCGTATCGTAAATTGCCATTGTATCATCCACAGTACCGCCGGGGGAGTTTATGTATAAACTGATTTCGCTGTTTCTCTTGAGGTTGTCAAGATAGAGCATTTTCATAATAACTTCAGCGGCACGTGCATAAGAAATTTCGCCTATCAGAAAAACGATGCGATTTTCCAGTAACATATCGTCCAAACTCATCTGGCGAAATCGCTGATATGTTCCACCGCCGCCTCCACCGTATTGATTGAAAATATCCATACTATTTGCTTTATAATCACTAAACATTCAAATTTCCTTAAAAAATCAGGATTATCATATTCTGCGTTTCACATCATCCATAATGGTATTACGGCAGGATGGCGAGGTCACTATAGTATTTTATTCTTCTTTTTTCTTTTTTGTCGGTTTTTTAGTAGCAGCTTTCTTTTTTGGAGCTTTTTCGGCTTTTGGCATTGCTTTTTCAGGCTCTTTTTCCGTTATTTTTGCGGACTCAAGCAATTTTGCGATACACTTTTCCTGTTGAATTTCCAGTTCTAACTGAGTAAGAGAACCATCTTGTTCCATTTGTTCTCTCATTTTTTCAGGACGCTGATTTCGTTCTATAGCCAATTGAGCGATATAACCGTTAATTTCTGGTTCTGTGACAGTTATATCGAATTTTCCTGCGATTTGACTCATGATGAAGAATGTCTTAAGCTGTTTTTTAGCCTGCTCTTCGCTTCCAGCTTTGAGCTGTTCTAATTGTGTATCTATCTGCTCACGCTGAAGACCTTTCATCATCAGGTTTATATATTGTCTGCGAAGCACTGATTCAGCCTGTTGTGCTACGACATCGAGCGGTAAATCAAAATTAATATTATCATCTAAATATTGATATACCTGCTCGTTCATATCATTTCGTACCTGTGCTTCAAGGCGGCTCTGGAGTTGTTCCTGAATTCGCTCTCGCAACTCATCTTCACTATCAATATTTATTCTCTGTAAGAAAGCTTCATCAAGTTCTGCGGGTTTGAGCCATTTTATGTCCTTGACATCAATTTCAATATCGACTTTTTTGCCGCGATACTCTTCTTTATAGTAGGTTTTCGGTACTTCGACGCTTGTTTGTTTATTATCTCCGGCCTTTGCGCCTATAAGAAGTTCATCGAGTTTTTCAACTGGGATCTGCCCGACAAAACCGTTTTTACGTACAAATATTTCTGTATTGTCGAGTTTTTCGGCTTCTTCAACATCTTCAATTTTTAATATAGCATCAGCGATTATCTGGTCATCAAGCTCTGCCGGCTCATCTTTTCTGGGTGTCCAGATACCAGCGTATCGTTGCATTTGTTCAATTTCGCTATCGACTTGCTCATCTGTAACTTCGAGTTTTGTTTTGTTAACAGGGATACCTTCAAGCAAAGGAAGCTCGAATTCCGGTCTTACTTCCACGACAAAATCAAATTTCATCGCACCTTCTTCAGGCAGTTCAATTTCTTCGAAATTTATATCAGGCTCGCCGAGAGTTTGTAACTTATTGTCTGTCAAAGCGGCCTGACTCGCATCTGCTAATAATTTGGCTTTGATCGCATCTGTCGCTTCTTTACCGAATCTTTTCTCCAGGAGTCTCCTTGGTGCTCGTCCTTTCCTGAAACCCGGAACGATAGCATCTTTACGAAGCTCTTCGAATTGGGAATCTGTAGCTTTTACAATCTTTTCCGCGGGTATTTCCACAATCACTTTCTTTTTGCAGGGGCCTGCATCTTCAATTGTGACTATATTAGGAATTTCAGGAGTTTCGTCTGCTGTAGCTTTGTCCTGTTGTTCGTCGATATTTTCTTCTACAGATTTTTCCGTTTGTTCTGCTGCAAGTTCTTCTTGTTTTTTTTCATCTTCAGCCATTTTTTTGCTCCTGAAAGATACTGCTGTACTTGTGATTAAAATAAAAAAAGGCCACAGGGAAACGCTTTGCAAACTTAGCTTTTTCAAGCATAAACTGCGTTTTCCTTAGCCCGGTCTTCACGATTCCGATTAGGAGGAAAAAAATAACCCTGCCTGACCTAAACGTACCGGAGACCAACGCCAAACTACACTTAGCCGGTAACTCACCGATACTATATGGGTTTCTTTATGCGAAATATGCATTCAAAATGCCCATCCTTGGATAGTAAAGCGGGCGATGAGATTCGAACTCACGACATTCACGTTGGCAACGTGACGCTCTACCACTGAGCTACGCCCGCATTTCAAAGACACTTCATTAATAAAGAAATATCCTTAAAACGGTATTATATACGCAAATCGAAGCCTTGCAAGTGGATTTTTATTAAAATTTTACATAATAATTCAGGTTTATTAATAATTAATGTGTTTTTTTCATGCTAATCCGTAGTTTTTGTCCATCATATATAAGAATGAACTTATCATTCTGAAATCTGAATGTTTGCTGTCCCATTTTTTTGTTCGGCCAATAAGCGAATAATTCGGGTATCTTTTCCAATGCCTGTTCTGATGGCTTATCAAAATGGTAGTTTACCATAAAACCATTTTCTATTGTATATGTACCGCTCAGGGAATTATTAATAAAATTCCCAACCTGACCTTTTCGTTTGGAATCCCAGGTAAAGCGGCCATTATCATCGAATGTAACTGTAAGTTCCCAATCTTTATCTCCGGGATAGTCGTGGTCTTCCTGGGATGCGGATTCTTTAATCCATGTACCGATGATACTTTTATTAGAGGTATCATTCTTTTCTGATATTTGGGAGTTAGTTTCAATTTCTTCGGATTTGATAATTTCTGTATTGTTCGCATTTGCTGAAATGAGGATTCCAATCAGGCTCAATATTATTATTCCGCCTGAAATTATCAGATATTTTGTTTTCATATTGCGTAACTCGAACGAAAGATATTATATATGTAAGGAAAATATATTGAAACAACTATTGTCGGTATATACTTTATATTTCGGAATTACGTGGATTTTTAGATAATGAAATTATTTTGAAAAAAATCGAAAATTTTATGTATGAAATCTCTGACATATGTATCTGTATTAAATATAAGGAAGTATTTTGTGGTATATGTCTAATAATTTTTGTTATTTTATGAATATATGTTTGAAAATAAGGTTTATAATTTCAGACTTGAACATATGAAAAATATTTTGCATAATCAGAACGTTTTAAATAGTAAAACGTATATTTAATCTCATAGAATGAAATGTGCAATAGCCGTAACACCGGCTTGACGCATTTAGAGAATTTTACCGAAAAGCTTTTGTTAGGAGAAGTTTTATGGCTATTGATGTTAAGCAAATAGGGGACCTGGTTCAGGAGAAAAGTGAGTTTATTCGTGCTTTGTTTGGTGAAATAGACAAAGTCATTATCGGACAAAGGTATATGCTCGAACGAATGCTTATAAGTCTTCTGGCGAATGGTCATATTTTATTGGAAGGTGTCCCCGGCCTGGCAAAAACAATGGCGGTGACAACACTTGCCAAAGCGATAGATGCCGATTTCAGGAGAATACAGTTTACGCCGGACTTGCTTCCTGCTGATTTGATTGGAACGCAGATTTACAGGCAGTCGGATGGTGAGTTTTATACTCGCAAGGGACCTGTGTTTGCAAACATAATTCTCGCTGATGAAATTAACAGGGCGCCCGCGAAAGTTCAAAGCGCGTTACTTGAAGCAATGCAGGAAAGACAGGTAACTATCGGCGATGAGACTTTCCCTATTCCTGAGCCGTTCCTTGTACTTGCGACACAAAACCCAATCGAGCAGGAAGGAACATATCCTCTTCCGGAAGCGCAGCTTGACAGGTTTATGATGAAACTCAAAGTCGATTATCCCAACAAGGAAGAAGAACGCAAAATTCTCGATAGGATGGCTTCTACGAATAAGAAATTCGATATCAAGCCTGTAATTCATCCGAATCAGATTGCGGAAATTCGCTCTGTTGTCGATGAAATATACATAGATGATAAGGTCAAAGATTATATCGTAAATATTGTTTGTGCAACGAGAGATCCCAAAAAATATGGAATTGACCTGGGAAACTTTATAAATTATGGCGCTTCACCAAGAGCGACTATTTTTCTCGCTGTAGCCGCCAAAGCTCATGCGTTTATCCAGCAGAGAGGTTATGTCACGCCGCAGGATGTTAAGAGTATCGGCTATGATGTTCTTCGTCACAGGGTGATTATCAGCTACGAAGCTGAAGCAGAAGACAAAACCAGCGAAGATATTATAAAAACAATTTTTGATAATATTGAAGTACCGTAAAAAAGTGACTTGTGACTCGTCTCTCGTTACTCGGATTTCGAGCGACAAGTCACGAGCGACAAGCGACGAACTATGATACCGGCAGAATTAATAAATAAAATAAGACAGATTCAGATATACACGTCCCGAATGGTTGACGCCAGTTTCGCGGGTCAGTATGAAAGCGTATTCAAAGGACGCGGCATGCAGTTCGATGAAGTACGCGAATACACTCCCGGCGATGACATAAGGACAATCGACTGGAACGTAACCGCTCGAACTGGTAAGCCGTATATAAAGAGATATGTCGAAGAACGTGAAATGACAGTCATCTTTGCGGTTGACTTGAGCGCATCGGGCGATTTTGGAACTGTCAATAAGGCAAAGAACGAACTTGCCGCGGAATTTTGCGCAGTCATGGCATTTGCCGCCGCGAAAAATAATGATAAAGTCGGCCTTTTGATTTTCTCCGATAGGATCGAATTATATATCCCTCCTAAAAAGGGAATCAGTCATATGCTCAGGCTTATTCGTGAGCTTCTGTATTTCAAAATGCCGAAAAGAAAAACCAATATTAACGAAGCGATGGATTATCTTGCAAGAGTTATACGAAAGAAAGCGACCGTTTTTCTTGTATCCGATTTTATCGAGACTAATTTCAAGAAGTCACTGAGTCTGCTCAGTAAGAGACACGATGTAATTGCTGTTTCAGTTTGTGACCCTGCGGAAGTTGCATTGCCGAATATTGGATTAATCGAATTTACAGACGCCGAAACTGGTGAGCTAATTCTTGTCGATACACGGAACAGAAAGTTTAGAAAGCAATATAATGATTCGACTACAAAGCAGGCTTATGAATTAAATAATATGTTGAAATCGATTAATGTCGATAGTATTAATATCAGTACCGACAAGCCTTACATCCATGATTTGGTTAGGTTTTTTCATATGAGACACAAACGACGCTAATTTATTAAATTGTAGGGTGGGCTGTGCCCACCAATTCTCCTTATTTTATTTATGGAGCATAAAGAACTATGGAAAATAAACTTGATTTTTCATTACCTCAAAAGAAAACGAAAAATTCGGCTGCATCTTTTATTATAATAATCTTGCTTCTGGTTTTGATTGGATTAGTTTCAATTAATGTTTTCAAACCAACCGGAAAAAGTTTATTAAATGGAAATTCTCAGGCGTTAATGACTCCTGATGAAATGAAGGGACTTGCTTCGAAACTCGCACAAAGGGGCATATATGAAAGAGCTGTAGTTCTCTGGAAAGAATATCTCGCAAACGTGAATTTGACTGATATCGAGCGGGCCAGGGGACTTTTTCAGATAGCTTCATTGTATGAAAAAGCAAATATGTACGAAGAAGCTA
The DNA here is from genome assembly GCA_016936075.1 of Sedimentisphaerales bacterium. Taxonomy (GTDB): domain Bacteria; phylum Planctomycetota; class Phycisphaerae; order Sedimentisphaerales; family Anaerobacaceae; genus JAFGPS01. The sequence continues at coordinate 24,464 of JAFGPS010000004.1, forward strand.
TCGAATATTTCTATCGAAGTGAAACCACATCAAAAGCTGCCGAACTGGAATCTCAGATAAATACCCATATTAAAGATTGTTTTGAAAAACTCGGCAAATTTTCTGCTCTTCGTTATGAGCTGATGGACAGGACGAGTTTTAACGAACAAGAAGGTGCAGGCTCGGAAGTTGTAGCCGAAATCGGACCGGAAAAAATAACACAGGCGGACCTTGATGCGTTAATCGAGCAAACGATAGATATCCAGCTTACTCCTCTAATGTCATTTATGACGGCTGAGCAGCGAAATGAGCAGAAAAAGCAAATGCTCGAACAATATAAAACTCCTTCTGCGAAAATGCAGTTTTTACAATCGTACCTCGCGCAGGAAATATTATATCGTGATGCATTGGAACAGGAAATGACACAGGAACCTGAAGTAAAAAGTCAGATAGAAGAAATGACAAGACAGGTTCTGAGCCAGCAATTAATGAATAAAGAATTGGCAGGTAAAATTAATGTTACTGAAACGGATGTGCAGACATATTATCAGGCGAACAAGGATAAATACGTCGAACCTGCGAAAGAGGATGATCCGAATTCCGTACCAACACAGAAGACTTTCAACGAGGTAAGGGAACAGGTGACTTCTGAACTGATTAATAGTAAAAGCAGGGACGTTCAGCAGGCATATATAAAGCAGTTGATGGATAAATATAATATCATTGTACATACATCAGTATTAACACCGGCGGTTCAGGATAGCAATGACATGTAAAACAAAACAACTGAATAAGGATTTATTTGGATGCTCGAAGAAAAAAGAACGTGTCATGGGCATCTTGCCCATGAAGCATGGCCAGGATGGCCATGTCACAAATAGACAAAACATTCTGTTAGAGTTTCTTAGAATCTTTGTACTTATAGCATTTATGCTGTTAGTCATTAGCGGCTGCGATAAAAGTACGGACAAAAAAGACGATGAACAATCATTTGAAATCGACAAAAAGTACGAGCGTGGTCCTCTAACCGCTCATATACGCATAGACAAATCCAAAATAACTATCGCAGATACATTACTTCTCGAAATCGAAGCGGCAGTAGAATCAGGATATGATGTAAATATGCCGAATGTAAACGAAGTTCTCGCGAATTTCGGTATTGTCGATTGGAAAAATCTTGGTGACAAGCTCGATGAAAATAATAATGTCCTCAGTACATATCAGTATCGACTTGAACCTTTTGTATCGGGTACTTTTCCAATACCGGCTTTCAAATTTGGATTTTATGATGTGAATAATCCAGGCGAAAATCATTACGAGCTTGAAACCGAACCTATAGATATCGAAGTTGCTTCGCTTTTGGGTGAGCAGCGTGAAAATTTGCAAATCTCTGGTATCGAAGGTGTAGTTGCAATGCCTAAACATGTATCTTATACATGGATATGGATACTGCTCGTTGTTGTGATTGTTATCGCCGTGATATGTGTTGTAATTTACTTTAAGCGCAAACGAGTAAAAGAGATTGTAAGGATTTTCAGACCTGCACATGAAATCGCATATGAACGTCTGCGTGTATTTGTCGGGCAAAATCTTATAGAAGAAGGAAAGATAAAGGAATTCTACGAAGGTATAAGTGATATTTTGCGGCACTATATCGAGCATCGTTTCGATTTAAGGGCACCGGAAAGGACCACTGAAGAGTTTTTATATGAGATTCAATATACAGATGTACTTTCCAAATCGGATAAGGACAGTCTTGGAGAATTTCTTACTCATTGCGATATGGTAAAGTTCGCGAAATTTAATCCTACTAAAGAGCAAATACAGAAAACGTTTGATTTGGTAAAGAGCTTTATTGAAAAGACCAAATCCCAGGACAAGAAAATTGATGTAACTGAAACAGAGAATGAAGAAACAGTTGAAATCGGGAGTGCATAAATGCAGTTTTATTCGAAGTGGATACTACTGTTATTATTTTTAATACCTGCGATGATGTATTTTAATTTTCGCAAAAAGCGTCACGCCGCGCTGAAGTTTTCCAGCTTGCGGGACATGCGGAATTGTTCTATCTCGCTGAGACAGCGTTTGCGTCCTTTAATGATTTTCGCTCGGTATATTTGCATTGCATTATTGATAGTCGCTCTTGCAAGGCCGAGGAAAGGAACGGTTCTTTCTGAAATTTCCGCCGAAGGTGTCGCGATGGAAATTGTCGCCGACCGTTCGAGCAGTATGAATACAGAAATGGATTACTATGGCCAGACAGTTAGCCGATTCGATGTTGTAAAAAGAGTTCTTTCTGATTTCATTGAAGGTGATAAAAAAGAATTTACAGGAAGAGACAGTGACCTGATAGGACTTGTTACTTTCGCAAGATATGCAGATACGATATGCCCGATGGTACTTGGTCATAATGTTCTTGTTGAGTTTCTGAAAAAAACGAATACAGTAAATATTCGCAGCGAAGACGGAACCGCGATAGGTGATGGAATTGCACTTGCTGCCGCAAGACTGAAGAAAGCTGAAGAAGAATTCCAGAAAAGAAAACAAAAGCTGGCGGAAGAAGGGGAAAATGTTTCAGATGAAGACGCTGGTTTCAAAATAAAAAGCAAAGCTATCATTTTGCTTACAGACGGCATAAATAATGTCGGCGATTACAGCCCGACTCAGGCCGCTGAATTAGCGAAAGAATGGGGAATAAAAATATATACGATTGGTATCGGTTCCGCTGAAGCTTATACTACCGTTCAGTCTATGCTGGGAACTTTTAAAATGCCTGTCGGTCAGAGCCTTGATGAAGGATTACTCAAGAATATAGCTGAAACAACAGGCGGTTTTTATGGACGTGCCGATGATGCTAAGGCACTTAAACAAATTATCGAAAAAATCGATGAGTTGGAAAAAACGGAAGTGAAATCAATACAGTTTACTCAATATTCCGAATTTTTCAGCCCATGGACGCTAACCGCGTTATTAATATTAATATTGGAAATGTTGGCAAGTTGTACAGTATTTCGTAAGATACCGTAAAAGGTTTTTAATATGAATCTTGGAAATGATAAAGCATTGTGGTTGTTATTCGTAGTACCGGCTATCCTGGTACCGGCTTACTTATGGTGTTTCTGGCAGAAATCCCGGGCGTTGAAAATGTTAGCTGGAACCGAAATGCTAAAGAAAATAAATGCCTCTGTAAGTTTTAGAAGGCAGGTATTGAAAGCATTTCTTTTAGTAGCGGCTTACATTAGTATTGTAATTGCGTTGACTGAGCCGAAGTGGAATCCGCAGGCTGAAAAAATAAAACAGCAGGGGCGTGACGTTTGTATCTTGCTTGATACTTCACGTTCCATGCTTGCAGAGGATATAAAACCGAGCAGGCTCGAACGTTCCAAACTCGCGATAAGGGATTTGCTTGAGACGCTGCAGGGTGACAGAGTGGCTATCGTGACCTTTGCCGGAAACAGCACTGTCAAATGTCCCCTTACTCAGGATTATGCTTTTGTGCGAATGGTACTTACTGATATTTCCACTGAAAGTTCCAGCAGGGGCGGAACGATGATAGGCGATGCGATTCGCAAAGCAACTGAGGAAGTTTTCGATAAGCAAAGCAGGGAATATAAAGATATAATTCTTATAACCGACGGCGAGGAACAAGAGGGAGTCGAAAGTTTTGCCGAGCAGGCCGCCGAAAAAGCCGCTGAACAGGGAATCAGGATAATCGCAATCGGGCTCGGTGATGACCAGCAGGGTTCGAGAATTCCAATTACAGGACCGAATGGAGAAACGACTTTCCTGAAATATAATGGACAGGAAGTCTGGTCGAAACTTGGCAGCGATTTGTTGATGAAGGTCGTTTATGCGACCGATGGTGGAAAATATCTCTCGGTAAAGCCCGGAACCACGATGGATTTGGGCGCGATTTACAAAGAAGTTATTGCAACCGGGCCAAAACGCGAGCTTGAATCGGCTACAATGATTAGGTATGATGAGAGATTCCAGATATTTCTGGCTCTTGGATTGATATTATTAGTTTTAGAGACGATGACAAGTGAATGCAAAAAAAGTTAAAATCCTGTTATTAATGATTTTGTTTTTAACTGTAAGCCGCTCAGTTTATGCTGATTCTGCGCAAGCTTTGGTTGAGCAGGGCAATAGTCTGTATTCTCAGGGCGATTTCAATAAAGCGATTGAAAAATATGATGCCGCTCTTATTGACCAGCCGCAGGTACTTGAGCCGAAGTTTAATAAAGCAAACAGTTATTACATGCTCGAAGACTTTTCCGAAGCGATAAATCTTTTTAGACAGGTTGCCGCAGAAAGCAAGGATATGGGATTGGTTGCCAAATCGAAATATAATCTTGGTAATTGCTTTTTTCAGCAGGGCATGAAACAGAAAGATTCTGATTTGCAGAAATCGGTTGAAGATTTACAGAGCAGTATAGTCAACTGGCGGCAGACACTCGAAATCGAACCTGAGAATCATGACGCCGCAAAGAATATTGAAGTTGCAAGAATAATTATCAAGGATATTATCGATCAGATAAATAAACAGAAACAAGAGCAGGAAAAACAGGCTCAACAGCAGCAGCAAATGCAGGAAAAGCTAAAAGAGCTTATTGAAAAACAGAAGTCTTTATCTGAACAATCGCAACAGACACAGGACCAGCTTGAAAAGCAGCAAATTGACCAGCAGCAGGCTTCGGAAGATTATCAGAAACAATCTCAGGAACAATCGCAATTGCAAGACCAAACTCAGCAGACTAAGCAGGAATTAGAGCAGCAGCAGGATCCGAATAATCCGATGTCTCAGCAAATGCAGGAGGCCGCGAAGGAACTTGAGCAGGCCGCTGAAAATCAAAAAAATGCACAGCAGCAATTAGATAATTCCGATGGAAAAGGTGCAAAGGAATCACAGGACAAAGCATCTGAACATCTTGAGAAAGCCCTTGAAAAAATGTCACAGGGAGATAACCAGCAGCAACAGCAACAACCGGGTGGAAATCCGAACCAGGACCAGGAAGAGCAACAAGACCAGAACAGCGACCAAAATCAGGATCAGCAAAACCAATCGGAGCAGGATCAACAACCTCAGGAAGTAGCCGCTCCAGATGCTACCGCTCAGGAGATTCTCGACAAAGAGCAGAAAGACAAAGAGCAAAGGCAAATGCTTCAAAGGCCCAGCAACCAGAAAGTTGAAAAGGACTGGTAATATGAAAGTTTTAATAAAATGCTTTTTTATATTCTTTGCATATACGATTTTTCTGTCGGGCAATGCCTTTGCACAAGTTCGTGTTTCTGCGCAGGTTGATTCTTCGACGGATATTTATGTCGGTAAAGAATTTTCATATCAGATTGTAATAGAAGGTACAGGTTCAATTGGACAGCCTGATATGAGTTCTATCCAGCAATATAATCCGAGAGGTCCGAGTACTTCTCGTCAGTCAATCAATACGAATGGGGCTTTAAGAAGTTTTGTAGTTTTGGGTTATAATCTTACAGCGGTAAAAGAAGGAGAGATACAATTGCCGCCCGTGACAGTTCCTGTAGATGGGAAAAAATATCAAACCAATCCTGTACGGATTAACGTTGTAAAACCCGGAACAACAGACAGGCTCGATTTGGAAGTTGAATTATCTGAAAAACAATGCTATGTCGGCCAACCTGTAATTATGACCGTTAAATTTTATGTTATGGCTGATATTGGTGATTTTAATTTCAATATACCTGCTTTTACCAGTGACGATTTCTATATCGAAAATCCTGATACAGTAAATCCTCAAGCCAGAGATTTCAATCTTGGCAATGGAATTATTGCAAGTGTCAGTCAATACAGAACAACTCATAACAACAGAGAGGCAATTCTGGTTACTTTCAGTAAAGTTCTTATTCCAAAACATTCGGGTGTTATTAATATCGGGCCGACAAGTGTTTCTGCTGATGTAGCAGTGGGAAGGGCACGTTCAAGTGATATATTCGGTGACTTTTTCGGTTCTAATGTTCAATACCAACGATTCATGGTAAGTTCCAAGCCGCTTGAACTTAAAGTATTGAGTCTGCCCGGGCAAGGTAAGCCCGATAGTTTTTATGGACTTATAGGTAACTATTCGATTGAAAGTTCTGCAACTCCTACGGAAGTTAGTGTAGGTGACCCGATTACATTGAATATAAAAATCGGCGGCAACAAGTATTTAAAACCCATCCAATGGCCCAAACTCGAACAGATTCCTGAATTCGATAAGAATTTCAAGATTCCTTCAGAGCAGGCTTCTCCAGTTCTTGAAAATGGTTATAAGGTATTTACCCAGACAATCCGGGCAAATAATGACAAGGTGACAGAAATACCATCCATTCCTCTTGCATATTTTGATGCTGATAAGGGTACATATGTCACTGCGAAAACAAAACCTATAAAACTTGAAGTATCTCCGACTAAGATTCTGACAGGTTCGGATTTACTTGGTACTGACTTTTCGCCTGTGAATAAGGAAATAGAAGCTGTAAAGCAGGGTCTTTCCGCGAACTATCAGGATATGGATGCTTTGCAGAGCCATGATTTTTCTCCAATAGCTGCTATCGTAAGTCCGGGCTATTTAGTCCTTTGGGCCAGTCCTCTTGCGTTTCTTTTATTTAGTGCATTTACGAAAATATATAATAATACATCACCTGAAAAACAGTTACAAAAGCAAAGACGCGGCGCATCAGGAAAAGCTATCAGTCAGCTCAAGAGTTTATCTTTATCTGGTTCACCAGAACATATCGAGCAGCTTGCGAGAGTATTGAAACAATATATAGGAGACCGATTCAACAAAACAGCCGGTTCTCTTACTTCCAATGATTGCTATGAAGCAATAGTTCACGCGTCGGGTGACACTGAGACGGCTCAACAGTTTAAAAATATAATTGCTGATTGCGAAGCATCGCGTTATGCTTCGACAGGAGCTAATATTGATTCTGAATGTGTTAATAAAGCTATAGATTTGATTTTAACTATTGAAAAGAAATCTGATAAATAATGTATAAGAAATTTATAATATTATTGTTTATTTTGTTTGTGTGCATAGGCTCACTTGCCAAAGCTGATTTGACAAAAGAGCAGAAAAAGGAACTCTTTACACAGGCCAACGAATATTTTCAACAGGCTAACTCGACGGATAACCAGGAAAAAGCCAGCGAGCTTTATGAAAAAGCTATTCTCAGTTTCAATAAAATCATAGATGACGGTAATGTAAAAAACGCACGTTTATATTACAACCTTGCAAATGCTTATTTTCTGAATGGCAGTATTGGTATGGCGATTCTGAATTATCGCAAAGCAGAGAAGCTCGATAGTTCCGATGAGAATATCAAAAAGAACCTCGCGTTTGCCAGAAGCAGAAGAATTGATAAAGTTGCAGTAAACACAGAGAAAAAAGTGATGCAGACTCTGTTTTTCTGGCATTACGATTTCTCAATGAAAATAAAGTTTATTCTAACATGTATTTTCTTCGGTACTCTTTGTCTGTGCGGTGCTATAACTATACGAAAAGGCCTCACCGGACCGCTTACAGTTACAATGATAATAAGCGGCCTATTGACAATTTTGTTTTTTGTTTCAGTTTTTATTGAATACAGGAGTCATCACGATACAAGTTATGGTGTCATCACGGCCGGTGAAGTTATTGCACGGCAGGGGGACGGCCAGAATTATCCACCAAGCTTCAAGGATTCCTTACATGAAGGTATGGAATTCCAGTTGCTCGAAAGCAGGCCAAGATGGTATCACATCAAACTCACAGATGATAGTACCGCATGGATTCCATCAGATACAGCAGAACTGATATAACAACACAATACAAAAGTTATATTTCTACTTTTGATTATATTTGTGATTCTTTCCTTTGAATTCTTCTACGGAATATCTTGTTTCGTTTATATCGAGTTTTTCTTTTATAACTTTGGCGATATCAATTTCTGTAAGTTTTGCAAACTCTAAAAGCAGCATCATAATATCCGCAACTTCGTAAGAAATCTCTGTTTTATTTTTATCCTTAACAGCGGCTTGTTCTTCTTCCTTTGAAGTCATCCACCTGAAATGAGCCATTAACTCACCGACTTCAGAACCAATTGCCATCGAAAGATTCTTCGGACAGTGAAACTGCTCCCAGTCCCGTTTGCGTACGAAATCCATAATTAAATTTTGCAGTTCAGAAATCGTTACGTTCGTATCATTCCATTCAGTTGCCATTGTATAAATCCTATAACTATAATTTGATTAACAGAGAAAAAATCACAATAGCACCTGATTATAGGAAAATCAAGCTATTTTCAAAGAACAGGGTTCGGCATATTCTGGACAATATTTCTGAGTAAGCTTCATAATAAAATGAATCTGCTTCTAATCGTTATACTGTTCTGCGTAGTAACCATCGCCGCCAAATACACCATCTTTCCCATAGCTGACTAAATCATAGCTTCCTGGGTTGAAAGAACCCTTGGGGATATAGCCGTACTCAAAACCCCATGGATCTTTTAACTGGCTTTTTTTCAGATAAGGACCTGACCAGCCCTCTATTCCCGGATTGGTCAGCAGGTCGTTAAGAGTGTTTGGAAACTCGCGGCAGTTTAGCGTATAAGAATCTATCGCTGTTTCAATAGGTTTCATTCCGGGCTTTGCCAAATCCCATTTTGATTTGTCAATTTGCTCCCACAATCTTGGTGCCGTAATTGCGGTCAGCAGCGAAAGAATAACAATTACCACAAGAAGCTCAATGAGTGTAAATCCATTCATATTTTTTTTATCTCTTTTTAGTAAAGTCATGTTCATAACCTTTCATAGATGCAGTTAATAAATTTTGATTGCGCGCACATTGACTATAGACATTACATATTATGATTAATTGGTTTACTCTACCGCGGTTTTCTATATGAACAGACGAGTGAAAGGGGAAATTTATTGCATGCTTTTTTTTGCTAATGAGAATAATGAATTAAGATGAACCAAAATCTAAATACGCTCAATTCAATTTTCTTCAGCCGAATTGATTTAATCTTATCAATATAAAAAAATCCAGACGGGCTATTACACCCGTCTGGAAAAAGCAAAACAGTCAAATATCCGTTTAATTATTAAATTCATCAAAGCTACTGTTAAAATTATCATCCTCTAAAGGAATGACAATATTAGATTTTACAGATGTTTTGTTTTTTGCGGCTTTGTTCTGAGCAATATCATGGAAGACTTGATTTGATAATGAAGAACTCTGTCTTTTTGTTGTTTTCGAGACCTTTTTCTTCCTGCTCGAAGTAGATGAGGTATTTGTTTTATTGCCTCCAACTAACGTAGCTAATTCTTGAACAATCTGGTCCATTTGTTCTGCTTGTGCGCTTAGCTCTTCAGAAGCACTTGCGGATTCCTCGGCGTTAGCAGCATTCTGTTGTGTAACTTTATCCATTTGTGATACCGCAGTATTTACCTGGTCGATTCCCTGTGCCTGTTCAGCAGAAGCGGCTGCTATTTCGCTGATTAAATCTGTTGTTTTGCCAACACTGGAGACTATTTCATCGAGAACCTTACCAACTTCTGTGGCAATATCAACACCATTCCTTGCGTTCTTAACAGATTCCTCAATCATATTGGCAGTGTTCTTCGCTGCATCGGCAGAACGCATTGCAAGATTTCGTACTTCTTCAGCTACTACAGCAAATCCCTTTCCTGCTTCACCTGCTCGGGCAGCTTCTACGGCAGCATTTAGAGCCAGAAGATTTGTCTGGAATGCAATCTCATCTATAACCTTGATAATCTTAGCGGTTTCATCGGAACTTTTCTGGATATCCTGTATGGCCTTATTCATTCTAATCATGGAATCCGTTCCTGTACTGGCAGATTTTTTAGCTTCGGCGGCCAGTGTGTTAGCCTGTTGGGCATTATCTGCATTTTGTTTTGTCATTGCAGACATTTCCTCAAGACTGGAAGACGTTTCTTCAAGACCTGCAGCCTGCTCAGTTGCACCTTCGGCAAGCGATTGAGATGCAGATGAAACCTGACCTGATGCGGATGCTACCTGTTCTGAGCCTTCTGAGAGCTGGTTAACAATAAGATTTATCTTTCCTGTTATCTTACGTGCAACAAGGAACCATACTACAGAGACAATCAACATTGAGGACACAAGAATAATACCAAGGGTAGCGTTACTTGTATTTCCTATTGAGGAAATTTTATCTTTCGCTTCATAAAACTCATCAATATAGGAACCTACACCAATTACCCAGTCCCATGGTTCGAAATACATAATTCTTGCAATTTTCACACGTGCCTGAACATCTCCATCGTTTTTCCATGGATATCTTTGCTCATCCATTTCCCCTGATCCCAGATTAAGTGCTTTTTTGCAGATATCCTGTATAAATAAATTTCCATCGGCGTCTTTTGCCTGATAGATATCCTCATTATCTCGGGCACCATTTTGTGAAATAACATAACGTCCTTTTGAGTCGAGAACATAAACATAACCGGTTGCCCCAACCTTTGTATCCATTATCGATTTTCTTAATGAAACAACACTTTCCTGAGGAATACCAAAATACAAAGCTCCGACAACATTATTGTTTTGGTCTAATATGGGCTCGTATGTTGCAAGATACGATTTGTTGACTACGTATGCACTACCTCTGAATGTTTGACCATTAAGAAGTGCGCTAATAACAGGATTTGTTGTGCCATCGGGATTTGTTTTTGGAATATATGTACCTATAGCACGTTTACCATCTTGTCCCTGTACATTTGTGCAAATACGAAGCATATCACCAGCATCGTTCATTCGCTGGAATATTGTGCATGTACCTCCGATAAGCGATTTGACTTTATCGACAACAGCCGAAGTTTTTTCCATATCATTATTTTGTCCCAGCCATGTTTCGCCAACTAACATTTTAGGAAGTTCTACGCGTGACGAAACCTTATTATATTGGTTTGTTGCGTTCCATATTACTGCTTCTTCTGTAAAACTGACTGGGCCTGTATTTTTAAGAACATCTCTGGCGGTATTTAATGAAGAAATGAGATTTTCCTGTAATAGTTCCTGCTGTGTTTCACATAACGCATAAATACCTTTTGCAATATTGTCAAGGCTGGAATAAGCCATTTTAGTGTTTTCCACATCGGAAACTTTTACCATTGTTGTATTTTGGTGATAGACAATCAATGAAACTGTAACCAGCGGGATAGTGGTTAATACAATTCCAATTACCAATAGTTTTGTTTGTAATTTCATGTTGCTAAACATCTGTATTCTCCTTCATAAAACTTTTTGAGAGTTAATTGCAGTTATCATTATTTATATTGTTGTTTAAGGAATTAAAATTTATACCTGTAAGTACTTTTTCGATATCAAGAAGAATTTTTATCGCTGTTCCTACTTTTCCTATACCAAGAATAAAATCTGTATTTATTGATGTGCTAAATTCCGGTGTTTCCTGTATGTTTTCGCTGTTTATATCAAGAACCTCCTGAACTCGATCAACTACGATTCCTGTATTGCATTTTCTTTTTCCATTGCTGATGTCAATAACAATAATACATGTTTGTTCGGTTATATCAGCGGTTTCCATACCGAATTTTGATCTTAAATCTATTACCGGAATAACCTGACCTCTAAGATTGATTACTCCCTTAACGTATTCCGGCATTTGCGGTACTGCAGTAATTTCAATATAACCTATAATTTCACGGACCTTCAGAATTTCCAATCCATATTCTTCTGAACCAAGGGCAAAAGTAAGATACTTTCCTTCTTTCCGGGAAATGGCATCTTTGATTTCTTCAGATGTGACTGTGGCTTTCGTCATAGTATAACCCTTTCATTGAAGCCTGACACTAATGCTTTCTGGAGTATTCGAAGCCGAATCGAAAATCTTTCATAATTTGATTTTCTGGTTTTCTATTTTTAATCGTATTTGCTTTTCGACTTTTTGAGAGGGTGTATTGATGGTGTGTTTATGTGATTTTAATGACAAAATATAAGTAGGGTAGTATTAGTTGGTGCTGTTTAAGACTTTTATACGTGGATATGTCCCTCACGGATAGCATAACGTGTCAAATCAGCTATATTATGCAGCTCAAGCTTATCCATAATATTCTGGCGATGTCGAATGACTGTATTGTTACTGATATGTAAGCTTAATGAGATTTCTTTTGAGGACTTTCCTTCTGCGATGAGTTGGAGTATCTCCAATTCCCTATCACTAAGTATTGAAATTGATGAAGTATTTTCATTATTCTGATTAGTTATAAAGTGTGTCAGGATTGTCCTGCTTATTATTGGGCTTAAATACATTTGTCCTTTTAAGACTGAATGTATAGCAGTAACCAGTTCTTCAAAAGCACTTTCTTTGGGAATATAACCGACCGCTCCTGCTTGAAACATATCTGTAACATATTGATTTGCAGTTAACATCGAAAAACCAATGACTTTGCAGGATGGATTTTCTGTGCAAATTTCCCTGGTTGCGAGTATGCCGTTCTTTTCAGGCATATCGATATCCATGATAACAATATCAGGATTCAATTGCCTGCTTATTTCTACAGCTTCTCGGCCATTTTTTGCAATCGATACTACGTTAAGATCAGATTCTGACTCAAGAAGTATCTGGAGTCCTTCACACATTACAGTATGATTTTCTGCTATAAGAATGTTTATCGTCATGTTTGTTGTCTCTTTCGTTGTTTTCGTTTGATGTTATCGGACATGTCAATGTTACTTTTGTGCCAGATCCGATATTTGATTCAATAAAAAGATAACCATTAATATCTAAAAGTTGTTGACGGATACTGAATAAGCCAAAGCAATCCACATATTTCTCATTCATCAAAGTTTTGGGAGCATTAAATCCTATTCCATCGTCTTCAATTGTAATAGTTAGCTTTTCTTGCATATTTTCAATTTTAATATACACATTTTGTGCCTGGGCGTGTTTATCAATATTTAATAATAATTCACGAATAGCACGAAACAATATTGATCGAGAATTTTTATTTAGATTGAACGAATGCTCCGAACATTCATATCTAAAGTTAAGAGATGTTTTTTTCTTATATGATTCTATCAAAGATTCTACTGCTGCTTCAAGACCAAGTTCATAGAGAACTTTCGGGCTTAATTCAAATATCATTTCTCTAATCTCAACTATCGAAGTATCTATACAATCGATTACTTTATCGAAAAGATATGTGTTTTCTTTACCTGATTTGGTTTTATGAGTATGTAACATTATCTTGGCGGCAGAAAGTTGTGGACCAACAGAATCATGCAATCCTGCTGCGATTTGCATTTTATGTATTTCTTCAGATTTTGAAAGACGATGTGTCAGATAACGTAGTTTTTCTCTTTCTCTTGCCATAGTTCTTTCTGCCAGAGCAAGCTGTTCGCGTAAAATTACTGTGATAATTCCGACTGTTAAAAACATTATTACTCGTAAATAATCAGGGGAAGGTGCGATATCGTGAATAAAAACATGGTGACTGACAATTAGGAAAAATCCGAGAAATAATGGTATGATTAAACCTTTTCGTTTCCACCAGATTGCACTTATAACTATAGGTATATAGAATAAATGGGTCGCGACGGTACAGATTTTCATGACCATATGGTAATATAAGCTGAATCCGCAGCATATTATTAATAGAATAATAATTGAAAGGAACTTGCATCCTCGGCTGACTTTAAGCTCTTGCCAAATAAGTTTTTCTTTTAATGAATCCATATCTTGTACTCAATTTTATTGGGGGTATATCAAGGCAGAATAATATGTACCTCAGGTAATGAATGTTTACATACCCTTTAATTCTATGGTGTTATGCAAGTATTGTGCCTAAATCCATTTGCACGGGAAATATGTATTTTTCGTGAAAATTCGGGATAAATATCTTAAATATAAAAATAATTGTCAAGAAATTTTACATTTTCGTATTTTCTATTATTGAAAAGGGCACTACTAAAATGCTTTGATTATACGAATTACACACAGATTTGATGAAAGTTGAGACTTTATTATGATACGATAAAGAACTCAATACCGAGAAAATAAATAAAATTAAAAAAAGAGATTGTTGAAAAAACTGCGAATATCCATATCATTAAGAACTTTCAGGTAGGTAAGGATATTTTTATCTTCTTTGTGGATGTGAATCCCGTTAGGGATAATTTGTGAAAAAATGATTGATGAAATTTTACGTGATGCGTATGCCAGAGGTATTTCTTTTATCCCTCTTGGCTAATTGCCTGCATATCATAAACAATTGAAACCAGATACAATTACAGCCCGGGAAATACCCGGAAGGGAAGGCTGGATTAGTTGCCAGTCAAATTCATCCTGTTTATAACAGAAGAAATGGAAACATTATATGGGAATAAAAATATATTATAGATTATTAGTTTTGTTATTAATTTTAGGGGCAATTGAAAACGAACTTTTTGGGCAGAATATTACAGAATCTTCAGGAAACTACAGTTTTTTCACAAACGTGACAAACAACAATTCAGAAACAGGTATGCTTCCAAAGAAAAAGTCTTTTTTGAATAAATTTAACGAATTATCGCGAAAAAAGAAAACTATATATTTTAATACAGCCACTTTTGTTGCTACCATGACAATCGGAGCGGCATCGTGGGATTATTACAGTTCTTCGTTCGATTTTCGAAATGAAGGGTGGTTTGATCCTGACACAAATTATGGCGGTTCAGATAAACTTGGACATGCTTTCGGCGGATATGTTCTAACGAGTGTGTACAATTCCATTTATAAAAAGTTTGGATATACCGATGAAAAAGCAATATTGTATGGAGCATTGAGTAGCTGGTCCCTTATGACCCTGATAGAAGTAGGTGATGGTTTCAGTCAGGATTATGGATTTAGCGTACAGGACGAGGTCTTTAATACCGCAGGTGTGATGCTTGGCTATTTTCGTCACAGGTATCCAAGACTAAAGGAGATATTCGATTATCGCCTGGAATGGGTGCCATCACAGGAGTTTCGTGATGGGGATGCAGATCCATTTACTGATTATTCGGGACATAAAAATATCATAGCATTGAAACCGGCTGGTATATTAAAATCAGATAATCCTTTGCTTAAAGCAATCGAACTGAATGTAGGATTCTACACACGAGGATATGAGGATAATTTTCATGCTCACAAAAGATATATGTTTTGCGGGATTGGTCTGAATATGACATATGTAATTGAGCAGCTTACAGGGCATAAAGTTGGTGGGATTTTTAATTATTTACAGGTACCTTTCACATATATTCCATTTAAAACTGAGCTTGATTAATTTTGAATCGAAAAGTTGCCCTAATCTTCAATGAAAATGAATAATCAACGAAGTTTCAGCTAATATTTAGATTTGAACGGAGCAGGAGGAATTCTAATCCCCGTGATCTTGCGGTAAAACGGTTTTCGGGGTTCGTTTCTTCTAAATACTGGGTATGATAAAAGATATTCAAAGAAAATATTTTTTTAAACTTGACAAAATCGGATTTTATGCTATTATGTATATTAATAAGTGGAAGTATTCTTTCATCTCTCAGGAGTATCCCCATAAATTTAATAATGAGAGTAATTATTTATTTGGCCAACATACCGGCCAAGGAGAAGTACAATTGAGTACAGGTACAGTAAAATGGTTTAATGCGAGCAAGGGATTTGGTTTTATTAATCAGGAAAATGGTGGCGAAGATTTGTTTGTTCATCATTCTGAGATTAGATCAGATGGTTACGCTTCGCTCAATGAAGGCCAAAAAGTCGAGTTTAGAGTCGGACAGGGCAAAAAAGGCCCATGTGCTACTGATGTTATTCCTTGCTAATTAAGGAAGCAGCTTGAAAAACAAAAGGCCGGATTAAAACCGGCCTTTTTTATGCGTGTGCAGCATTATTAGAATCTCAAATCCACACTTATTTTCTTTCTATCGTTTCAACTGTTCGGTTTGATTTAAGCCTTAATAAGTAGTGCAATTTTCTGATTTTGGTAATTTATTGTTTTTCAGGTTTTTGTCGGTACATTATATTTGCGAAAATGCTTGATGTTCTTTATTTAAAGTGTTAATCTAAGATTTGGAGAGATTAACGCTAATAAGAAAAATATTTAGAGAAATACTGTAACCTGACTGACTGAAAAGATAAAGAAGAGAAAAAAATGAAAAAATCGAAAGAGGCAAATCAAACAGATCTTGCAGAAAATATCGAAAGGTATCTTAATATTATAGACGAGGTTGAATTCTGGGTGCTAAAATACTGCTACGGCATAAGGCGAACCAAAGATATACGACCATATCATCCGGCAGGCCGCTATAAAGACCCTTATCTTGTAACAAAGGATGAATTAGCATGGCTGAAAAAGTTTTATTTGATGTTCAATCTCGATAAGGATGACCACAAGGTTATAGATGATGCTCATATCATTTTGTCTGAACTATCCAGCAATTCTGCGTATGAAAAATACAGGAATGAAGATACCTTTAAGCAGAATTCGCATATACTGAGACATATTGAAAGATATATGCAAAGGATTCTAAAAGATATAACTCTACATACCAGCAACAAGCTGAATTAACATAGAAGAGTTATATAAGCAAATAAAGCGATGTACATGGCGCGGCAAACCGCCACGAAAATCTCAAAAACTCCAGCAGTTTGAGCAATCAATAGAAACTATACTCGCCGCTTATTATGCACTTTTGATATAGAATAAAAGGGTATAAGGGGAGATAAAGGGGATTGGCTGATGATGTCAGTACCTGCTTAACCGGCGTTTTTTTACTTTTTTAAGAGTACCTACGCTGGTACTCACTATTGTTTTAAGCTTTAACAGATAATTCTTAAAAAAGCCCCCGCTTTTTTTCCTAAATTTAGGTGTTTGAGGAGCAGGGGCACATTAAAAACTGAAAACATCAATGCAAACAGCATTTTTCTTATTTATAGCCATTCTTTTGGTTTCCTGAACTTATTTATTATATGAAAAATTAAAAGTTATGTATATTGTGGTAACTACGTATTTTTTAAAAAAAGCTTCCTGCTTTCAGGATGAGAGTTAAAGCATAAAACATGAGCCAACTAAAAAATAAATAGAACTGAAAATTACATTATCAAATAATGAGACTTTTCATGTTTTATGATATGCAATAAATATAATTAATAGCTAATATAGTGAGTTATTCGAGAATATCAGAAATATTTTTTTCATCAAGACCATTGTGAAACTCATCTTTTGCAACTTGCCACTTGCGAGATGACAACTGTCGATTACAAATAACCTGATCTTTAAGCCATTTTGACATTGTATTTCGGTGAACATTGAATATTGCTGAAAGTTCTCTTATACTCATTGCACGAGACCAATTGATTTTAGTTAAATTGTTGCTATTATTTTTCACCTCACTATTCCTGTTCATACAGAATGTTGTTCAGGATATCCAAAACTATTTCATACCCTAATTGTAAAATAAAACAAAATATTCAAAATAGAAAGCATTGACGTTTTGTAGTATTTGTTATCTTCTGCTTAAAATATAAAAATGCCCTCATGTTGAATATTAAGCAATAAAGTTCCATATAATTTCCAAATACTGCAAATATGATTTTGAATACTTTTTCACTTGTTTTTTACGATGATAACTATAAAATATTTTTTGGGATATAGCAAAGATGAAAATATGACTGCAATAAAAGATATGGAGAACTTATTTTTGAATTTCAGAAATGTCCCAAATTAGCAGTTTGAGAACTTATTTGCCGATTATCAGAAGTTAAATCATAAGGTAATTCAAAGGTAGCTACTTCCCACTTTCTTGGAGACAATTGTCGATTACAAATAATCTGGTCTTTTAACCATTTTGACATTGTATTTCGATGGACATCAAAAATCTGTGATAATTCCTTAAGCCCCATCGGACGGGTCCAATGCTCTTTTGATATGTTAGAAGTATTT
Source organism: Sedimentisphaerales bacterium (assembly GCA_016936075.1). Classification (GTDB taxonomy): domain Bacteria; phylum Planctomycetota; class Phycisphaerae; order Sedimentisphaerales; family Anaerobacaceae; genus JAFGPS01. The sequence continues at coordinate 42,396 of JAFGPS010000004.1, forward strand.
TTTCGTATCATATTTCCTATCTTTCATCTTATCGCATACTGTTAAGCATAACTTTGAAAAGTAATTATTAAATATGTTTTAAGACAACAGGAAAACAAAATTTGTGATTAGTATGAAATATGACTTGTTCTCCTTAATCCATTCTCCTTAAATAAACGTTAATAATACAAGTTATAAAAAAATACACCTTATGGCAATAATGGCTAATTTAATCCTTTAAAACAACCAAAGTAAAGCCAAAAGCCACCTGTATTAAATTTATTATCATCCGAGATGCATCAAACCTATATTAGCCGTAAAAGTATATTATATTATGTTAATGCAGATGTTCCATAGAGTGCTATATAGGTTATTATTGTGCCAAATTGGATACTGTATTACTTTTTCTGGGTATGTTTATATTTAATTTATTCATTTTTGCAAATTATAGGAACTACGTTTTTTTTAGAAAAAAGCCCCTGTGTGCGGAGGAGGAGAGGAAATGTGAGATAGCACAGGAGCTTGATTTCAAAGTTGTAAATTCAAAGTTCGCTTATTATAAATACTGGGCAGGTCGAAATATGTTCAGATAAAATTAATTTACCGACGGATCTTGATGTCAGCCGCAGCTTTTTGGGTAAGCTCGTTTATACTCTATAATCCTCGAAGATACTCCGGACGCAGCATCGAAGAATCACCTTCGTCCAGCACACGTTGTATCTCTCTTAACATTCGCTCTTTGTCCGCGGGTAATGTTCCTCGTACGGAAAGATAGTTGGATGCGTGCATTGAGCTGAAGAAACAATTGGTGAAATCAGAGTTTTCAATGATCCCTTTCAGCTCTGCCAGAAACTCAAATGGAATGAGTTCTTTGAATTCACCTCGTTGTGCCTGCTCATATAGAGGTGTTCCAGGGATCAGCGTTACTGTAAGTGCGCCAACATATTCGGGATCGATTTCGGAGAGAATTCTCGCTGTCTCAAGGACATGTCTCTGGCTTCCGTCAACTCCGCCAAGACCAAGTAAGACGGTTAATGAAAGTATTATACCAGCTTCCTTAACCTTCCTTCCTGCCTCTACCATTTGATTATGACTTGCTCCCTTGCAAATCATATCAAGCACCTTGTCGTCACCACTTTCAATGCCAGTATAAAATATGCTCAACTTGAGTCGCTTCAATTCCTTAAGCTCTTCCAGGCTTCTTCGTAGAATATCCTGCGGCGTAGCATAGATACCAATTCTCTCAATATCCGGGAATTTCTTGTTCAAGTGTTCTAAAATTTCTATTAGTTTTGGATAGGGATAAACAAGTGCATCACCATCCTGCAGAAAGATTCGCCTTCGGTCCCAATGCTGAGCAATAATGTAAACCATCTCATCAACGTTAGGTAATACAATACCCTGTTCAAGAAAGAGAGCTAAAGCATCAATCTCAGCTTTAACCTCTTCGTGCTCTCTAATCCTAAGTCGATTTCCATAGAAGCTGCAAAAGGTACATGTATTATTTGAGCAACCACCCGTTAGCGGCAGGAAATAGCTGTTCTGCTCACTCGGTGGACGCAAAATATCAGGTCGTCGAAACTTTTTCATATCTTCTTTCATCTTTAAAAACGAATCTTAAGAATTATCTCATACAACAGGTTAGAATTCAATAATTTACGTTTAAAATAAGAAGTAAAGGGATGAAATGTCATCTTCATGACATTAAACGGAGCAGGAGGGATTCGAACCCCCGTTACCTTGCGGTAAAACGGTTTTCAAAACCGTCGCGATCAGCCGCTCTGCCACTGCTCCGGGTCTTAATTTAATCGGTGTAATTTACATTAAACATCACAATTTTGCAATAGTCCTTTTAAAATACTCCATTATTTTATGTAAAATCACGATTTTTAATAGATTTTTTGAAAAATATACATTTTTTACTTGATATTACATAGTATGTATAACATAATAAGCAAAGCATGATAACAAAATGAATAAGACATATTTCAGGAGAATTATTATGAAATTCGAAAGTCAATTATTAAAAGGAATCGCGCCTGTGGTTGTATTGGAAATTCTCTCTCGCGGCCAGATGTACGGCTATGAATTGAGCCAGGCTATTGAGCAACGCAGCAATAAAGTCCTGACACTTGGCAAAGGAACGCTCTATCCATTACTTTATAATCTTGAAGCAAAAAAGTTGATTACAGGAAAGTGGGAAGATAATAAGGCCGCAAGAAAAAGAAGATATTACTCCATAACCGATACAGGCATGAATGAATTAGCAAAACAAAAAGAACAGTTAAAAGAATTAACATCTGGATTGAATCTTCTTTTCGGCGGAGCATTTTCACCCGCTTAAAAAAATATGTCATTCTGAGGCGGAGCCGAAGAATCTGGCTTGCGAAAATAATTTATAATTCGTTGAAGAGAGGTTATTATGGCAAAGGGAAATGATAAAAACGCAAATCAACTACCTGATAGCGCGATGCAATTTATAAAACATGTTATCAAAAAAGTACGCTATCGCAAAATGGTCAGAGCAGATGTGCAAGCTGAATTGCTCACTCATTTTGAAGACGAATTACAAGATTGTAATACAGAACAAGAGCGGCTTGAAAAAGCAAATCATTTAATTGAAGAGTTCGGTGACATAAAACTTTTAGCAACTCTGATACGACGCGCAAAAAAACGCTGTCGCCCTCTATGGAAAAAAGTATTGATAAGAGCAACCCAGGGCGTTGGGATTATTTTTCTATATATATTTATCTGTACCTTGCCTCTTATGATTGGTAAGCCTACAATTAAAGTTGATTATTTACAATATTTAAATGAAAATGAAAAAGCTGGTAGAGAAGATTCCGAGAACGCAAGAGTTTATTATGAAAAGGCGGCTGAATTACTCGTTCCAATGCCAGATTGGCTCATACCAAACAATTTTGATTGGCCTTCTGATTTTAACGAAGTTGAATTGAAGAAATTATCTGATTGGCTTGAAAAGAATAAAGAACCTCTTGAGATTCTAAGAGAAGCCGCTAATAAGTACAGTTTTTGGAGTCACTATCAAAAAAGTACAGATAAGGGGATTTTAGCGGAAACAATTCAGCCGAGTATTACTGAACCTCTGCCTGATTACAGGCATCTTGCATTTGCTATGAGTGATAATATCAGATATGAAGCCTGGCAAGGAGACGTTAATCAGGCTATGGAAGATTGCTTTACCATTATGAAGATGGGATATAACATCGGAGGTCAGGGCTTTCTTGTCGAGCAGTTAGTTGGTATTGCTCTGGAAGCAGTCGGATTTGGTGAGTGCTTCAGATTGCTTGATAAAGTTGATATACCGGCGGAAGTTTTACAAAGTACTCAGGAAAAGCTCAATAAACTTTATGCAGAGCGAAAGCCTGTTTGTTCACTCGAATCAGAAAAAATTTATTGGGACGATCTTATTCAAAACTCTTTTACCGATGATGGTAATGGTGACGGCAGGCCTGTTAACTGGCGTGGTTTTGCTTATACTGTCGAATCGGATTGGACTGTATTAAAATTGCTGACCTTTGATTATCCGAGCAGAAAAGAAATCACGGAAGCAGTAGAGCGGCATTTCGATATGTCTGCCGAATTAATGGCTGAATCTCCATTGAAACTGCATGAAGAAGGAATTGATCCTAATAACTGGATAACTGATTTTAATGAAGCTCCTATAATGCTCGAAATAAACGATTCGGCATATTGCAGGGTGCATTCAATAGGTTGGAGACTGAAAACTGACCGGCATGCATTATTAACCGTTCTGGCTTTATTCAGGTATTTCACAGTAGAAGGAAACTTCCCTAAAGAGTTAAACGAGCTTGTTCAAGGTGGTTATATTAAAGAATTGCCTTTGGATTCGTACAGTAATAAGCCTCTGGTATATATTCCGGATAACGAAGGAGATTTCATGCTTTATAGCGTAGGCTCGAATTTCACTGATGACGGCGGGACGATAGGAACAAATTCGCAAGGCAAAAGACGAGTAAAGTATGAAGATAACGGCGATTGGATTTACTGGCCGCTGATTGAACTGGAAAAATAAAGAATCGGGGAGACAAGATTTGAACTTTAGATTGGGTGGCAGCCTCATACTGTTTTTTTCAGGATGGGGATGGTAATTATAAAACTCATTCATCCCCAATCTCCGATTGAGGCTGCCACTCTCGTTACTCCATTTTTTTATTTTTTTACTTAATAGTTTGCAATTTGTGGGATGATTTGGTATATTTAGCCGCTTGAGCCGGGGAGTAGCTCAGCTTGGCTAGAGCGCTGCGTTCGGGACGCAGAGGTCGCAAGTTCAAATCTTGTCTCCCCGATTTTTCTCTATCAGATTCTTAATTCCCAAAAAATGTACATGACACCCTCACTTTTTCGCAAATATATCATTTCCAGGTCAGAGCAGACCAGTGCTGAAGTATCTTTCTGCTCTGTCCGGAAGTACAGTGGCTATAATCCAATCGGGATGTTCAGCGGCTATTTGTCTTGCCGCCCAAATGTTTGCACCTGATGACGTTCCGCACAGAAGAGAGTTACTCACTGCTAACTCACGTGTTGTATTAATCGCATCATCATCTGTCACTTCAAGTATTTTATCTATCAAAGATACATCGAGAATGTCAGGTATAAATCCGTCACCAATTCCCTGAATCTGATGCAGGCCCGGCTCGTGGCCGAGAAGTGCGGACACATTTTTCGGTTCGACTGCTACTATCGTGACATCGGGATTATTTTTCTTAAGAAACGAGCCTACACCTTGTATAGTTCCGCCGCTTCCAATACCTGAGACAAAGGCGTCTACTTTATTACCCGTCTGCCTCCAGAGTTCCGGTGCCGTATATTCATAATGAGCCAATGCGTTATTAGGATTTTTGAATTGCTGCGGCATAAATCCCTTGTATTGCTCAACCAGTTCCTCTGCTTTTGCAACCGCACCGGCTATGCTTTCGTTATCAGGAGTAAGAATCAGATTACCGCCAAGGACCTTGATTATATTTTTTCTTTCTTCGCTCATCCCTTCGGGCATTACAATAAAAACTTCATATCCTTTAGCGACACCAACGAGAGTTATTCCTATGCCGGTATTGCCCGATGTCGGCTCAACTATTTTCATTCCGGGCTTGAGAATTCCGTTCCGTTCAGCCGCGTCTATCATCGCAAGGGCTACGCGGTCCTTTATACTGCCGCCGGGATTGAGAAATTCAGCCTTGGCCACAATATTTTCGTTTCTGAGTTTAATTAAAGGAGTATTTCCTATCAGATCAATAACGTCAAATGCTTTCATAGTTTTCTACTTTCCTGATTGATCATAAAAAATTTCACGGCGAGCCGAAAAAATCACCGTGCACTCAGTTCTGATTAGTGTTATGTAAACAGCTAAACAACGCCTAAAAACGCTTACGACCGGCCCGAAAACCCGAAAATAAATCGTAAAACAAAACTATATATTTTGCTAATAGGATATGCAAGAGAAAAAATGTATCATTAATCGGTGGCAGTTCCTGATTTCTCGCTATTTTCAAAATTGCTTATGAATCGTTTTAATAGATTCTCTGCTGCAATTTTATAAGCTTGATGTGTGCCTTTTGCCTTAAGTTCCTTTACGGCCTGTTCATTCATTCCGTTTGGCGTTGCTGCGTGTTTTGCGAGTTCGTTAAAATCTATTTTGTTTTCCTGCTTCGGCGATGATATTAAAGAATGATACATGTCCACGATATATTTATCTGCAATCGTTTTGTTAACACCATTTGATATAGTCCAGTCGCTTAATTCCTGGAGTAAATCATAAAATGATGAGATGAATCCAGTCAAAGTCCATAAAATATGGAGTTGGTTTTCATCTTCCACCAAAAGCGGCTGGCCGATATAACTGAATATTTCAGCAATTCTTTTGTTTGAATTCAGTATTGGAATCGGGCAATCATGATTGACAACAGTAGGTAAGGGGATAGCACGGCATATCAGGCTTGCCGGCTTCACAACTTCAGACAAATTGGAAATTGTCAAAAATGGAATAAAGGATATTACAGTATGAGCTTCTTTGAATTTTAGATTATTCAGGATTTCTTTTGAGCTTTTTGGCGGAACCGCAATAAAAATAATCTCAGAATTATCTAAAACAGATTGATTACTTTCCAACCGATTGACATTAGAAAATGTCCTCGCTAAATAATTGGAGTTGTTTTCATTTCTTGGTGACAGATTAATCGTTGTATCTTGTATATCGGAAGTGCATAGTCCCTTTACAATCGCAGATGCAATCCTGCCTATCCCAATAAAACCTAATTTCATGATTATAGTATCCTATAAAAGTATTAACAACTTCTTGAAAATCCAATTAATTGGTAGCTCTCCATAGTTTTTCATTGTTATATTTACTAACTACTTTGGTGTAAATTACCGATAAGTGAGGCCAATTCAAATACCTTAGAATCAAATCTCAACTTCCAAATATAAATCGTGAGTGTCCCTGGTTCATCTATATGTTTTTCAGTATCTATTTCATTGCTCTGTGTTTCTATAACATAATCCTGTGTGACAAGCCCACAATTATGCAACTTGAGACACCAGTTACCAACAAACTCTCCGAGGTTTACTGGCCCAGTGCTAATTGGAGATGGCCAATTACTATCGCTTTTTTCTCGATGAATCTCAATCTCATCATTATTAAAGTTGTTTTTGTTGAAGTAAGTATACATTTTTATAAACTCTGAATCACTAAGCGATTCCGCAGCCATGAAAATTCGTTCTTCTTCCTCTGTTGCATTTCGATTTTCAGCAATAAGACGCGCCGTTAATAGTGCAATAATCCTCGGTCCCAAAGAAACAGACGCAGAAAGGCAAACACGTCGGTATGATTCAAACAAGACTTCGCTTTTATGCTCATCTTCGAGCAATTCGGTAAGTACATGCTCAATAGAATCAAACGAACCATATTTTTTGTCGATCTCTGTGACCTGTGCAGCGAATTGCTTGAAAAACGTTTCAGCTCTTCTTCGTGACCAGCGTTCAATAACAGTTTTACTAAAACGATTAAGTAGCCAAGTTACTGCTTTGGTGACAAGAGCTGTTGTTGGTTCCATTAGGAAATTTCCTATCAAAACATATTATTCTATAGTTTCCGTATAACATCATAAAAGATATACATGGTGTGTAGTTATGTCAAGTATATAGTCATTTTCTATCTAAATAAATTGTGTTTATTCGTCCGCCGTGTCTGCGACTCGTTGCGACAGGTGTTCATTTGTGGTTAAAATAGTCGTTTGTTGAAGTGTGGCATGTACTGGAAGCCCATGCTACGTGAAAGCTATAATAAATTTACCGGGTCGATGTCGATTGTTATTTTTACGGCGGGGCGGATTGGCTTTTCTTCTCGCAGGTTTGCGAAGAATCTTTGCATTGTTGCTGGCGCCGGGGCCTGGACTATTATTTGCATTCTGTGGAAACGTTGTATTCGGTTTATTAACGCGGGCATTGGGCCGCGGATTTTTATGTTTAAGTTTTCCCTGCGAATAATTTGGTCAATTGTATTTTTCATTATGTTACAGGCTTTTTCGAGTTTTTCGAAATCTGTGTCACGCAATACAATCGAAGACAATCGCCAGTAGGGCGGCAGGTTGCATGTTTTGCGGTGTGTCAATTCCTCTTTGATAAAGCCGTCGAAATCTCCTTTAGCCGCGTATTGAATTACCGGCTGGTCGGGCATGAAAGACTGTACGAAAACCATTCCTTTTTTCTCGGAGCGGCCGGTTCGTCCGGCTACCTGCGAAATGAGCTGGAAAGTTCTTTCGTTCGATCTGAAATCCGGCAGAAACAAACACGTATCAGCGCTGATAATCCCGACTAATGTCACGTTGGGGAAATGCAGTCCCTTTGCAAGCATTTGCGTACCGGCTAAAATGTCGATTTTTCCTTCGCCGAAATCCTTGAGAATATGATAATAATCTTTGCCGCCCATCGAATCGCTATCCATTCTCTTGACACGAGCGTTTGGGAATCTTCCCGCAAGTTCTTCTTCCAGCCGCTGCGAGCCAAGTCCAATCATAGCGAAATTCTTGCCGCAGACGGGACATTTTTCAGGAACGAGAGTTTGTGCGAGGCAATAGTGACATATCGCATAACCGGAGTTGATATGTTTGCCCGTTACCGTACTCATATTTTCACTTCGCTGTTTTTGGGATTTATGGAAAGTCAAGGTGACATCGCAATTGCGGCAGTGCAAAGTATATTTGCATGATGGACAGAAAACAAAATTGCTGTAACCTCGCCTGTTAAGCAGTAAAATTGCCTGTTCTTTTTTTTCTAATACAAGTCTTAGTTGTTTTGCGAGCGGGTCGCTTATTAAATTCATGCCTTTATGAGTGACTTCCGATTCTCGCAGGTCGATAAGTTTCATCTCAGGCATGGGAAGGTCCATGACTCTTTTTGGAAGATGCACGAGATTGAAATGCTTTTTGGTTTGGCAATTGACAAGCGTTTCAAGTGACGGCGTAGCGCTCCCAAGAATACAATGGGCGTTTGCAAGCTGGACACGCTTTATCGCTACGTCTCGGCCGCTATATCGCGGCACAGTATCCTGTTTGTAGCTCGGCTCATGCTCTTCGTCAACTACAATGAGGCCGAGATTATTCAGCGGTGCGAAAACTGCAGAACGTGCGCCGATAACAACGTCCGCGTCACCAGATTTGATTTTTTGCCATTGTACATTTCGCTGAGCCGCGTTTAAACCAGAGTGCATTACGGCGATTCTCTCGAATCGTTCATTGAAACGCTGAACTGTTTGTGTCGTTAGCGCGATTTCAGGAAGCAAAACGATTGCGCTTTTCCCTTTTTCCAGAGCCGCCTGTATTGCCCTGATATATATTTCGGTTTTGCCGCTGTCGGTGACACCGTAAACAAGTGTTATGCCGAACTCAGCGGAATCGATTTTAGCTTTTATAGAATTCAGTGCGTTTTGCTGGTCACTGTTGAGAATGATTTGGCCGCGAGATTGCTTCGATAAGCTTAGTGGTATAGCGGGTAGGGATTTTAAAACTGATTTTTGGACTGTTTTTATAATCTGAAGTTCCGCAAGTTTTTTAAGAGGAGCTTTGCCGCTGTTTGCACTTTCCAGCAAAGAATTTATTTCGATTGCGGAATCATTATCGATCGCCTCTTTTTCCTGTAAGACAGCAACAATCTGTTTTTGTTTTTTTCCTCTTAGTTCATTGATTATCGTTTCAAAGTTTTCAGCTTTTGTATTCAGGAAAACGTTATTCTGAGTTTTTACTCCGGCTCCATGTTTAACTGCTGCTGGTACAATCGCCGCCAAAACCTGGCCGAGCGGGCATACGTAATAAGTGCTTATCCATTTTGCTAATTCCATCAGTTCGGAATCAATCAGAGGCTCTTTTTCAATTATATTTTTAATAGGTTTGAGTTTGAATCTAAGTTGCTTGCCATATTCAGGTGGTCGAATCTCAACGCAAAAACCTTTCTGGAGTTTATTACCTTTTCCAAGAGGAGCTTCAACTCTCTGGCCAACCTGAATCGGCCATAATACATCCGGTACAGCGTAGTCAAACTCAGTATCAGCCGCGTTTTCAAAAGCTACGAGGATTATATGATGATATGTTTTATCCTTTGTTTCTTCTTTTGCAAACAAACTGTCAGTTTTATATAGTTTCATTAGTTTGTATTTTTATACAGGCCAGCTTCTCTTCGCATTTCTGATTTATCATCAATAAATGTATCTTTGATTCCATCGAGTTCGAGTTTTTTCGGTAGTCCCTTTATATAATCGAGATGCGGGCACATGGATGAAATATGACTTTTGCATGTTAATTTCCATTCGATAGCTCCACCAAATTAATTCTGGCGGACTTCATTTCATTCCGTATGATAATACACTTAGCTTTCATTTTTCTTCTTTTTTTAGTTTAAAATATTGTGTTGCTACTTCGTTTATATATTCACCGATAGCAAGTGACGCAGTCGCTGCCGGTGACGGTGCGTTGAGAACGTGTATAGAGTTTTTTCCTTTTTCGATTTTAAAATCATCGACCGGCTTCCCATTTTTTGCAACCGCCTGTGCTCTTACACCTGCCCTGGAAGGTTTTATGTCATGTTCCGTAAGCGAAGGAACGAGTCTTTGCAAACTATGCAGGAAAAGTTTTTTCGAAAATGCTCTTGAGTATTCGGCAATACCGAATCGTAAGTTTTTCATGAACATTGTCCATGTCCCCATGTAAGACAGAGATTCCCATAAGTCAGTAAAATCGAAATCTGTTTTATTATAACCTTCCCTTTTGAATGAGAATACAGCGTTCGGTCCGCATTCTACGGTATCATTTATCATTCGTGTAAAATGCACTCCGAGAAAAGGAAATTTCGGATCAGGAACAGGGTAGATAAGATTATTGACTTTTTCCTTTGCGTTTTCAGTCAGTTCATAAAAATCGCCGCGAAAAGGAATTATCCTTACATCGGGCCAGATGCCGTCGGCTTTTGCTATGCGGTCGGATTGCAGACCGGCACAATTAATAATATATTTAGTTGTGAAATTACCCTTGTTTGTTCGTACCTCTGTATAAAAATCATGCTTGTCGAAACCTGTGACTTCGTGTTCGAGAAGAATCTGGCTTGAGGCTCGTGACTCGTGGCTCGTGTCTCGAGTTACGATGAGTTCAGCGAGCTTTTCTGCTACTTGTACGAAGTCAATTATACCTGTGCATGGTACCCAAAGACCTGCTATTCCATCGCAAAAGGGTTCAAGCTCTTTGATTTTTTCCGATGTTATTTTTTCGATACCTTCGACCTGGTTTTCGAGACCGTTATTATAAATTCTTTCGAGATGAGTAAGTTCTTTATTTGCGGTTGCGACTATGATTTTGCCGCATATTTTGTGTGGAATTTCGTATTTTTTTGCGAAACTTACAAGCTCTTTTCGTCCCTTGGTGCAGTTCATTGCTTTTGCGGAGCCTGGTTTGTAATACAATCCTGAATGAATCACGCCGGAATTGTGACCTGTTTGATGATAACACAGTGTTTTTTCCTTTTCCATTACTGCGATTCGTAAATCGGGATGGCTTGACGCAATTTTATAAGCAGAAGCCAGACCGACAATTCCACCGCCTACTATTACAATGTCAAAAATTTCATTATTATCTACCAAAACACTTCCTTTCATTTTATGATAGTGTTCACAATATAATTTATCATATTACTACATACGATTCTTAAATCACACATACAATAACCAAAACTCAATCCAACGTCAATTATTCAGAATGAGAAGTCTATGAAATGTTTAAAATCTCAATAATCAAGTTTCGGAGCAAGATTCAAATATGAAGGGGAAATGTCATATTTTAATGTGTTTATGGTATATTTCATTTAAACTGCAATAAATCAACTTACAAATTCGTCTATTCTATATAAATTTGGTTTTAATATTGAAGATTATAAAGGGAAGATGTAATGATTAAGAAGATTTTATCTATGTTTTTGGTGTCGGTTTTTTTATTAGTTACGGTCCAAAGTATATACGCACAACCAGGAGGCTTCGGCGGGCGTGGCGGCATGGGAGGGATGCCCGGAGGTATGGGGGGAATGCGTGGCGGCATGGGAGGCGGTATGAATCAAAAAGCAAGCTATGTTTCTGAATTCGACAAGGATGAAAATGGCTGGTTAAATAATGAGGAGAGAAAGGCAGCACGTGAGTCTATGGGAAATCGCCAATCCATGGGCGGCAGAGGTATGATGGGACGAGGTGGCAGAGGAGGGGGTTTTGGTGGAACAAGTTATACAGAAGGAATTGCTCTTACGCCAGCCGATGTAAAATCATATTTTAAAAAAGAATCCCTCTATGACTTAGAAACGTTGCGTACAATCTTTCTGGAGTTCGAGAATGACGATTGGGAAGCCGAGCTTGAGGCGTTTTATCGTTCAGATGTCGAGGTACCGGCTAAGATGATTGTGGATGGAAAGGAATATAAGAATGTTGGCGTGCGTTTCAGAGGGAATACTTCATATCAGATGGTTGGTACCGGCGGGAAAAGACCTTTGAATCTTTCAGTAGATTATATAAAGAATAAACAGGAACTTTATAGTTATCGCACTCTCAATCTGATGAACTGCAATACTGATCCTACATTTATGCGTCAGGTTCTTTATCATTATATTGCTGGTCAATACATACATGCGTTAAAAGCGAATTATATACGATTAGTAATCAACGATGAAAACTGGGGTATATATGTGAATCTGCAGCAGTTTAATAAAGATTTTATCAGAGATGAATTCAATACGACAAAAGGTGCCCGTTGGAAAATTCCGCAGATGAGTCCTAACGGCGGCCTTGTTTATGTCGGTGACAATATAGAATCTTATAAAAGAACTTATGAGATCAAGAGCAAAGATGATCCAAATTCGTGGAAGGCGCTTGTCAATTTGTGTAAGGTTCTGAACGAAACTCCAGCAGAAAAGTTGGAAAATGCCATCAGGCCAATACTTGATATTGACGGTGCATTGAAGTTTCTTGCACTTGAGAAGTCTCTTGTTAATAGTGATGGTTATTGGACCAGAGCGAGTGACTATCTATTATATATGGACCCGACAGGGCGGTTCCATGTTTTCCCCTATGATACAAGTGAAACTCTGAGTGAAGCTGAAGGTGGTCCCGGTGGTGGTCGTGGTGGTCGCGGCGGATTTGGCATGGGAGGTGGCACAAGTAGCGGAACGATGCTCGATCCTCTGGCCGGAGCTAATGATTATGATAAGCCGTTGCTCTCAAAGTTATTGGCAGTTCCGTCTTTAAAGCAGCGTTATTATGGATATATTCGTGATATCGCTGAAAACTGGATGGATTGGAATAAGATAGAACCTTTGGTCGAGCAATATAAATTGCTTATAGCCGAAGATATTGAGATTGATACTAAAAAGAACTCAACTACTGAAGCCTTTTATAGCGGCATAGATGGTTCTGAACAAGAGACTTTTAACCTGGTCGGCTTTGGTGGTGGAAGAGGCGGGAGAGGTGGCCCAGGCAGAGGATCAAGTATTAGCTTAAAGGATTTCTTTGAAAAACGTCGGGCAGAGCTTTTAAATCTTCAGGAAATAAGTCAGGCTAAGTAGCCATAAAAAATGCCCCTTGTTTTCATAAATAAGAAGCAAGGGGCTATATATTCTTATATATTCTGTATTTAATATATTTCAACCAGCAAAGAATTCGATATTTCCCTGACCAGCGAGTCTGGTAAGTTCTGAAGTAAATTTCACTTTCTCAGAGGCTGATATTTCACGATGCTGATAATGAATTGAAATTCGGTCGTCCATAACCGACATAGTTTTCATTGTAAGACTATTGAGCCGGCTCTTGAGAAACTGATTCAATTGAGGTTCTACTTCTTCAAAAGCTGCTTTATCAATTGAAATTATAAAACTCACCAGGGGTTTTAGTGAAAAATGATTCTGGATTAGCCATTGAATACAAAGAGCAAGAAGTACAATTAGAAACAGGATTATCATAATAAGTGCTTTTTGTGTTGATGCTCCCACAGATGATGCTATAAGTAACAGGACATATCCAATTTCTGCCGGGTCTTTAACGGGAGTTCTAAACCTTACGAAGGACATTGCACCAAGTAATCCGAGAGAAAGCGGGACTGAGCTTTGAATTGCAAGAAAGAGTGCTGTTATGGCCGGACCTATTATGATAAAGCAACGATCAACTCCTGCTCCGATATTGCGTGATTTATAAAACGCCTGATAGAGAATATATATCATAACAGATGCTGCAAGCGAAAGGCTAAGCGAAACTATAATTTGTTGTACAGAGAAATTAGATGGTTCGAGTGTTTCTAAAAAGGCTTGTTTCAGCGTTTCCATGTTGTTTACTCCTGATAAATAAGACTTTATTGTGATTCAGTTCTGCCGGAAGGCCATGTGTGACCGATAGAACCATTTGTTTCCATGTGAGATTCAATGCATCCTGCGTATTTTGAAAACCTTGACCAGTCAATACATGCGTGATGCAAAGGTCGAAGTGATAAAGGGATCTCAATTATTGTGCCCTTAATTTCGATTACAGCTCCCTGCAGCATTATATTTGCATAAGAATGCCCTGGAATATGATAAGTTGGTACTGATCTGATTTGCCAGTCAAAGGACATTCTCGTTCCGGTCATGATTTCAGTGAAACGCAATCGGTCATAAGATATCATAATTACTGGTAATATATGACCATTTGGAAAATAATTGAATTCCGCCAATGTTTTTAGAATTACATTCCTGTTCAAAATTGAACCGCCGGTTTTATATTTGTAAATTTGTTCTGCCGGTACGAGAAATTTCCTGCGTTTCTTTTTGCTTGCGAAACCTTTCTTCGATTTTAATTCGAGATATACTGGAACCGTTTCATCCTTTGAGGGATTATCGTACCATCGAATACGGATTTTCTCCCTTTTGTAATCTCCGTCGTCTGATTTCTGATACTCTTGTAAATCAGGTGTATCGAAATAAAGGCTATTAATTGTACCTCTTGAATATTTTTTATCCGGCATACAAATACTGGTCATCAGGCTGCGGGCATATATTATTTTGTCGGGACTAACAAAGAATTTTCGCTCGATTCGATCCCACCGTTCGTCCTTGTCTGATACAGAACTTTTTTTTTCGTTGCGGCGAAATTTTAAAAACACCATCTTATACTATCCTAAAGTATTATATCAGCTTGAATCGTTTTGTTTATTTTGTGTTAAAATACTAACAGAAATATAACAATGAAGACGTTTGTTATATGTCTTTTATTGCAGGAAAAGAATATGTGAAAGAGATAAAATATCTCGTGAATTAAGAAGAATCTTTTTAAGGAGAAATAACACAAATGGAATTGTTTTAAATATCCGGTATTGCCTCAAGGTAGAAAAGACCCGTTGGAGCAATTTTGAATATATAAATACGACCCTTAATCAGCTTGTAATATAGAGCATCACCATAAATGGCCTGTATGCCGTATTCTTCAAGTTTGTTAGGATCATTGGCAAGGTCCCAGATATTCGACCAGAACAAATTACAATGCTCTACCGGCAGAGCTTCAAGCAGGTCCTTATACCTTAACGGTTCAGTTCCCTGCTCTTCTATCACAAAACCTCGTTCCGGAGCCATCTTTTCACCAAAAATCCTCCTCCATATATATAGTGCCTTAGCTTTACCATCTGTAACCATATTATTTTGGAATTTTACAATAAGTACGTCGAAATAAAATACATCACCTTCGATTGTAAATTCTTTTTCAAGGATTGTATTGAGATTGTCACCTCTTTCAGTCTCGACAAATTTTATGGTTGTATAAAGAACGCCGTCCTTTTCTTCCTGTGATAAGATTTTAGCATAGCCAATCTGGTCTTCTTCTGTAAGATTGGTTATAGCCTGTTTAAGCTCATTATTTTCTGTGAGCAGCTTGTGAATGGTCATGATAGCTTCTTTGTAAGGGCTTTTTGAAAAATAGGATACTACACCTGCACCCAGTGATACTACTAATATGAAGATGAATCCAAATTTTATTTTTCGTAATGCCATTTTTTAATCCAAAATATGCAGTATAGATGCATAACAACATGCTGCTCTTATTGTATTATCGGCATAGAAGGATTGGAATTTTTAAATTCTAATACGAATTTCGTAATAAATAACAATTATTTTTTTAAGAAAGTGAATTGAGCATCAGAAATCATCAGATTCTTTGTTTGTGACCAGAGATTCCTGTGATAGGCTGGCTTGAGTTGTACCGCCGTAAGCGCCCATATTAATTCTGCCGCCATTTGGGAAGGGTTCATCTTCGCTTGGGCTATTGGGGTCTCCTGCGTCGAGACAAGGACTATTTACATCATCAAAAATCCATGTTTGGCTATTTGGGTCGTAATGACCGGCAGTAGATTTGAGATGATAATCGCCTTCCTGCCAAAAAGCATTCGGATCATTTGGTTCGACAATGATATTAGGATCATTTGCATCAATCCAAAAACCTGATTCGACAAATTGGGGCTCTATATCGTTATTTCCATTGCCCCATATTAGACCTTGTTGTGGATCATCGATTGCTAAAATACCATGCTGAATATCACTGTAGTTTATCTTGATAGTCGAGTTATTAAGGTTTTCTATAGCGTTTTCGCCGTTCCAAATTATACAGTTCAAAAATTCGATATTTCCTTTGTATTCGATATTTCCTGAGTATTTAAGCGGCATATTAAGGATAAAAGGACCAGAATCTTTTGCATAATTACCGTTAGCGGTACAATTTATGAAAGTTAAGCTGCCTCCTGCATTTATTACAGCTCCTCCCGCATTGCTTAGAATAGAAGATTCTGCTTTATTCCCACTGAAGATACAATTTTTTAACACAATATTACCTAAATAGTTTTTCATTACTCCACCATCTTTTTTTGCTAAGTTATTAATAAAAACGCATGAGGTAAATATGGGATTGCTATAAGAGATGGATCCATGGGAGTTATCAAATGCACCGCTATTATTTGAATGATTACCTGAGAAAATACAATTTGTAAGGTTTGGATCGGAATCACTGTTCGCTATTGCTCCTCCTTTAGAATCTGTGGAATTGCTCGTAAATATGCAGTTTGTTATACTTGGCTTGCTATTGACGAAATTTGAAATTGCACCTCCGGCATTTTTTGCCCAATTTGCTTCAAAAGTGCAATCATTCAAAATAGGATGAGAATAATTCCCGTTTACAATAGCACCTCCTTGATAAAAATTAGCAGTATTGCATAGGAATTTACAATTCGTAAAAACTCCATTACTTTCATTATAATTATATATTGCCGCACCATTACTCGCGAGATTTTCCGTAAATTCGCAATTTGTAATGATCGTGTTGCTTTGAAAATTGTAAATTGATCCGCCGTTGCCGCCGATTGGCGAGCTAATATTGTAATAGTAATTTGCGCTATTTTCTATGAATTTACAATTAGTTATGTTAGGATCGCTGCTTATACTATAAATTGCTCCTCCCTCGTAAGCTGCATTTATTGTAAATGTACAATTTGAAATAACTGGTCCGCCAATGGCTGATTTGATGTAGAGACCACCGCCTCGGCTTGTAGAATCAAACTCATAATAATAATTATTACCTCTTGCATTACCTGCTGTAATCGTAAAGCCTTCAAGTACTGAAGTGTCATCTGTAAAACTTGCCGTAACAACATGATAGCTATTGTCTAAAAATGATTGCTCAGTTACGAGGTTATTGGGATCGTAGTCATTTGAATCATCGTTAAGCAAATCACCGCTCAAAATACTCTGGTATAACTCGATATTTCTTTCGTCGCTTGTTGTTTGTGTCTCGTCATTCTTTGCTTGAAAACTCGATATCTGAGTCCCGATAACAGAGTCCTGAGTCCCCAAACCCCAAAATCCACCTAATATAGTTACTCCGTTAAGTAGCTCGAAAGATTCATAAATATCTTCAATAAAAACATTTTCTCCTTTATCAGGAGTATAAATTCCCTGGGCCACACGTATCTCGATTCTCGTCGTATTAGGCTCCTCGCTCGATGTTTCTGGTATGGAATCATCAGATACGAGTAACGATTGTGCTTTATATAGAGCATCCTGAAGATAAACGTAGGCATTTTCCCACGATGAGCCGTCATTAAGACCTGAAGCATCATCATCGACATAAATAATCTGAGCTGAAACCTGAGAATTGCAAATTAATGTAAAAAACAGCGTTATGCCGGCTAATAGCAGAATTTTACTATGTTGTTTCATCAGTTCTCCTTCAAAGCATATATGATATCAAATTTGAACTGATTTTGCAACGATTTAAGCCTATTGGTGTTTAGTTATTTTATGTGTTTTGGCCGCAGCACTTTTTATATTTTTTGCCTGAGCCACAGGGACAAGGGTCATTTCTTCCGACCTTTGGAGTTTCAAGCTTGATTTGCTTCACTTTAGTTTCGCCTTGTGGCGCCTGGGCGGCTGCTCTTTGTTTTTCTGCCATTGCGAACTGACCCACCTCATCGTGACTTGTCTTGCTAACGTTCCAGACGTCTCTTGCACGAGCACCTGCTTCGAGATGAACCTTAAATATGATATCAGTTACACGGTCTTCAATGGATGCAAGCATCTCTGTAAACATTCTATAGCCTTCGTGCTTATATTCGGTCTTTGGATCTTTTTCCGCGAAGGAACGCATCCAAACACTACTCTTGAGATGGTCCATCGAATAGAGATGGTCCTTCCATGCACTGTCATAGACTTGTATCAGGACATATTTTTCCAGGTCACTTAATTCAACCCGCATGAATTCCCTGCCAATGGCTAATAAATTTTCAGTTATTTCTTCTTTTGTAATTCCTCCCTCGTCCATCTCTCGCTCTTCGTTTGATGATGGATGATTGAGGATATCCGCAAGTGATCCGAAACGCTCGTTTGCCCAGTTAAGCAATTCTGTTCTGTTCAGGCTGGATGCTTTTTGGTTGATTTCTTTTTCAAGCTCGCCGTCATTGTATTTGCTGCTTAATTCAAGAAGCTCTCTAAGGAGGGTCTTGGGTTGTTTGTCCTGTATTTTTTCGACAGAAAGATTTGCGTTGTATTTTTTATTTGCCCACTCTGCCAGTGCTTCATAGCCGTATATATTCGGACCTTGTGGTCCATAGGCCATATTCATTGCGAATTCGACAGGGTACTCGATTTCTCTTTGTTTGTATTTGTCTGCAACTTTTTCTTTTAATTTGTTTCGTATTTCAGAAGCTTCAAGATTTTCAAGCTCATTTGCTTCAAGCTTGATTGCGAATTTAGCTTTTGCCCATTCTGTGAACATGCGAATCGAATATTCTTTTTTCAGAAATTCAGAAATCTGTGCGCAATCTTTTTTATCAATCTGTTCGGATGCCGCTTCTTTAAGTTGTTCTTCAATTTCTTCAGGGTTTTGTTGTTTTGTTTTAGACGGACTCAGACTTACCTGGAATGTACTCATTGCCCATTTCGACAAACCAGGGATGTCCCATGTTTTTGAGTCGTTTTCGTCTTCGAAGTACTCACCCATCGACATTGAAATATTGTTCGAAGCCTGGTCTTTCGCCTTCTGTTTAATTATTTCTTCTATTTCTTCCTTTGTCATATCAATGACATTCGAAAGCTTCAGGTCGATTCCGAAATTTGTTCTTGCCCACTCGATTATGCAGTTATTCGAGTAGTTTTCATCAAGCATTGTTTTGCAATTTTCTTCGATTGCCGATTCAATCATTTCCAGGATAATTGCCTTGAGACCTCTGCCAGCAAGTATTTTAGTTCTGCGAGAGTAAAATATTTTTCGCTGATAGTCCATGACCTCATCGTATTCGAGGAGGCTTTTTCGCACGTCAAAATTTTTCTCTTCGACTTTCTTCTGTGCTTTTTCAATACCTTTGCTGATTCGTTTGTGGTAAATGGGTTGTCCTTCTTCCCAGCCTATCCATGAAAGCGCCTTTACTGTCCATTCCGGCGCAAATATACTCATAAGGTCGTCATCGAAACTCAGGAAAAACTGGCTTGAGCCGTTATCTCCCTGTCTACCGGCACGGCCTCGAAGCTGGTTGTCGATTCGTCTTGCTTCGTGACGCTCTGTGCCGAGAATGTGAAGTCCACCTATTTTAGCGACACCTTCGCCGAGCTTAATATCAGTACCTCGTCCGGCCATATTTGTCGCGATAGTGACATTGCCTCGTTTCGAGCCATCCCTTGCTTCGTGCTGATGACCTGCTTTTGTGACAATTTCAGCTTCCCTTGCATGCTGCTTGGCATTGAGAACTTCATGCTCGAGTCCAAATCTTTTCGTAAGAGCTATTGAAAGCGATTCGCTTTTCTCAATGCTGATTGTACCAATGAGCAGGGGTTTGCCCGCCTGGCTAACTTCGTAAATCTGTTCTGCGACCGCGTCGAATTTTTCCTTCATCGACTTGTAAATTACATCTTCTTTGTCATCTCTGACACACGGCTTGTTGGTTGGTATCACAACTACTTCGAGTTTGTAAATATTCATAAACTCTTCTGACTCTGTCGAGGCCGTTCCAGTCATACCGGAGATCTGTTCGTAGAGTTTGAAGAAGTTCTGAAGAGTAATTGTAGCGAGAGTTTGCGATTCTTCTTTTACTGTAACGCCTTCTTTGGCTTCTACCGCCTGGTGAAGACCGTCTGACCATTGTCTGCCGTGCATTAAGCGTCCGGTGAATTCGTCAACGATTATGACTTTGCCTTCTATTACGACATAGTCTTTTTCTCTCTCGAAAGTTATATGAGCGCGAAGACTCTGTTCCAGAAGATGCGGCCATTCCATGTTCGAGCCAGTGAAGAACGAACCTACGCCGGCTTCTTCCTGTGCTGCGCCAATACCTTCATGTGTCAAATGAACCGCTTTTTTATCGTATTCTACTTCATAATATTGAGTTGACTGTTCGAGTCTCGCTTTTGCGTGTTCGAGTTCAGAACTGATTTTTTCAATTGTTTTTTGTGCATTTGCGATTCTTTTTTCGTCTTTTGCTCTTTTTGCATCTGACAATTCACCCTGCGCACCAGCTAAATTACGTTCATCGTTATCTATCTTCTTTTTCAGGTGATCGTAGCCGCTTTGGAGACTGAGTAATTTTTTCGCGACCGTATCCCCTCTTTTATACCTGCTCACATCATCGAATGCCGGACCTGATATGATAAGCGGAGTTCTCGCTTCGTCGATTAGAATCGAGTCAACTTCGTCAATTATTGCAAATTGCAAGTCACCCTGTACCATACGCTCGATGGATGTTTTCATATTGTCGCGCAGGTAGTCGAAGCCGAACTCGTTATTTGTACCGTATGTTATGTCACAGGCATATTGATTTTTTCTTTCATCACCGCCGGTGTCCATATCTGCCTGGATAGCTCCGACTGTAAGACCAAGCGATTCGTAAACTGGGTTCATCCACTCGGCGTCTCGCTTGGCAAGGTAATCGTTTACCGTAACGATATGCACTCGTCTTCCGGTGATGCAAACCATATAAGTTGCGAGTGTAGCGACTAATGTCTTACCTTCACCAGTTGCCATTTCCGCAATCTTGCCCTGAAAAAGTACATGTCCACCGATTAGCTGTACGTCGAAGTGACGCATTTGTACATTGCGTCTTGCTACTTCACGAACAACTGCAAAAGCTTCAGGCATAATATCTTCAGGTTTTGTGCCTGATTTTATTTTTTCCCTGAACTCGGATGTTTTCACTTTCAGAGCTTCGTCGTCAAGCTGTTTTATTTTTTCTTCGAATTCACCAGCTTGCTCAGCGATGATAGAATAGCTTTTTACAAGCCTCTCATTCCGTGAACCGAAAACTTTTACTAACGCTTTATTTATTTTTCCAAGCATTTAATCTTTTACTCTCGTTAAATATTCTCCTGTTCGAGTATCGACGCGAATAAGCTCGCCTGTCTTGATGAAAGAGGGTACATTTACAACCAGTCCTGTTTCAAGTGTCGCAGGTTTATTTTGATTGGTTGCAGTCGCTCCTTTAATTTCAGGTGCCGTATCAGTAACTTCCAGGTCCACTGTATTGGGCAGTGTAACTATTACAGGTTTGCCTTCGTACATACTAACCTGAATTGTTGTATTCGCCTTGCAATATTTTTGCCCATCGCCAAAAGCATCGTCATCGAGACTTATCTGGTCGTAGGTAGTAGTATCCATCAGAATATGTTCACTCCCGGACGAATACAGGTATTCGTATGTTCTTTTATCGAGATATGCTTCTTCGATATATTCTTCCGAACGTAAGCGAATATTTTGAATACTTCCATCAGCAAGACTTTTTAGTTTTGTTTGATATACTGCACCGCCTTTGCCCAACTTGACATGTTGATAATCGACTATTGCATATAGTTTGCCTTCGATTTTGACGGTTTGGCCTTTTTGCATTTCTGCTGCTTTCATGTTTTCTCCGTTTTCAAATATTTATAAATCATACAAATAAAAGCGATATTATGTCAAAATTTAAAGATTCTGTCAATAACAGCCACAATAAAATGAATTTTATCCTTTAGGTATTGCCATCCTAATCATGCTTCATGGGCAAGATGCCCATGATACGATTGTTTTTCATTTGTGCCTTTTTCGTTTATTTGGGAATTTATGTTTTTCTTTTGATTTCTTTTTTGATATTTTTTCCTTTGCCAGAGGCTCGATTGGGATTAGGTTCAACTGTCTTGCCGGGATATTTACTGAAGTGATTTTGGCTTCCATGGATTGTCCCATTCGAATACAGCTTCCTGAACGCTCTCCGACGACAGATTGTGTTTTATGATTATATTTCCATGAATCATGTCCCAAATCGTCCATACGAATCAGGCCTTCTATGCCGAATTTCTTGCATTGTACGAAAACGCCAAAATTTGTCAGGCCGGTAACGACGCAACTCAACTTTTCGCCGATTTTCTTCGAGAGCATTTGCAGAATTAAAACCGTTTTCAGTTCATGCTCGGCTGATTCGGCATTTTGTTCGGTAAATGTGATGTGTTTGCCAATTTCAGAGAGGTCTTGCGTTGCTGATTGCTGCTTTGCGTCATTTATACGATTGTGCAGGTAGAAATCCAGAACACGATGAACGAGCAAGTCAGCGTATCTGCGAATAGGACTTGTGAAATGGCAATAATGAGTAGAAGCAAGCGCGTAATGGCCAATGTTTTCCGGTGCATATTGTGCCTTCTCGAAACTTCGCAAAACCGCTAAATTAATTCCAAGCGAACAATCTTCTCCTTTTACTTTATTCAGTAAATCCTGTAAAACTTTCCTGTCCGGGCTTTTTGGTATTGTAAAGCCGAACGCTTTTATAAGTCTGGCAAGATTTTTCATACTTATCAAATCTGGATCAGGATGAATTCGCCGCATAAACGGGATATTCAGCTTGTCCAAAAGCGATGCTACTGCGTCATTTGCTTCGACCATGAACATTTCTATCATAGTATGAGGATAGCTCGTATCCGCCGGTTCTGCATCGACAACCTGGCCAGACTCGTCCATGATAAGCTCCGTTTCAGGCATATCCAGGTGGAGCATTCCATTTTTTGTCCTGCGTTTTTCGATTATCCGGCTGAGAGTTTCCATTTTTTTGATAAGTTCGATTGCTTCAGGTTTTATATTTTTGGTATGACCTTTTAAGATTTCATTGGCCTGTAAATATGTCAATCTTTGTGTCGAGCAGATAATACAGTTTGCGTATTTTCGTGAGATAATTTCGCCATTATCGTCATAAGTTATAAAAGCACTTTTCGTAAATCTTTTCTGCTCAGGTTGTAAACTGCATATTCCATTACTCAAAATTTCAGGAAGCATTGGAATAACTTTACCCGGCAGATAGACACTATTACCTCGAGCTTTCGCTTCGATATCCAAAGGCGAATCCGCAGTAACAAAATTGCTTACATCAGCGATATGAACACCGAGCACCCAGTTGCCTCCCGAATCTTTTTCGAGACTTATTGCGTCATCAAAATCTTTT
Source organism: Sedimentisphaerales bacterium (assembly GCA_016936075.1). Taxonomy (GTDB): domain Bacteria; phylum Planctomycetota; class Phycisphaerae; order Sedimentisphaerales; family Anaerobacaceae; genus JAFGPS01. The sequence continues at coordinate 65,888 of JAFGPS010000004.1, forward strand.
GCGTCGTCAGGGTCAATTGTAATAATAATTTTGTTTGTTAAGTCCTGTCGCTCCCCGGTTTTATCTGGCTTGAATTGTTCTGCGGCTTGTCGTGCCTGTTCGATGCAATCGCTCTCGAACTCGCCCGGCAATTGAAACTGGTGAATAACAGACTTTATTTCAGTATCGTATCGGCCAGCTTTTCCGAGCACTTCGAGAATCACACCGCGAGCTAATAAATTTTCAGTAGGGTAGGATAGAATCTCAACAACTACCTTGTCTTTTTCCTGTGCGCCTTTTGCGGTTACATCATCGACAGAAATCGGTTCGATAAAACTTGAGCCATCCGGCTGAACAATCCAGCCTTCAGTGTGCTTTTGCAGAATACCTACAAATTTATTCTGCGCTCTTTTTATAATTTCGACAATCTCTCCGGCGTATTGCGTCTGGCCGTCGCGTTTTCCCTGCTTTTTGACTTTCGCGATAACTATATCACCTGTCATTGCTTCCAATGTAGCATCTGGAGGAATAAATAAATCGCCGTGTGTATTGGCATGTTGTGGTATGACAAATCCGAATCCTCTTGGATTTGACCGGAACGTTCCAACGATTTGCCCGGCAAGAGAGGGAAGATTTATAAGGTTTTTCGCACCTATTATAACATGTCCAGCTTGCCGCATCTGGTCGAAGTCCTGCTTGAAATGTTCGAAATTTTCATCGCTTACACCCAGAGTTTTAGCTAATTGTGCCAACTTGAGCGGCTTATAGTCATCTTTTTTGAGAAGTTTGATTATTCTGTCTTTGTAAACTTGTGCCATTTCGACTCCGTTCTTTGTTCGTTCTGCGTTCAGTGTTCCGAGTTCTGAGTCGCAGTACGCAGCACGCAGTACTCAGAACGAAATTTATTATAACAGCTTTGAATTGTTTATAAACAAGTAAATAAGAAATGTTTTAGCAGGTGCATTTCGCCTTTTTTGAGATTTTCATTAATTTTGCGATTTGCTTTTCGTCTATATCGTCAACTGAAAAGAATTTGATATGCCGCATTGTCTTGCCTTTTCCTTCGAAAAGAGCAATTTCTTTTTCTGATAAGCCGCTTATGGCAAATCCCATATTAACATGGTCCTTGAGTGCGACTATATAATATCTTTTATCATAGAAGGGCACACCCGCCCACATTTGCTCTTCAATCTTCGGATAAGTTTTCAATATAACCTCGCGCAGCTTCAAACAAATCTCCTTCTGCGGCGATTTCTGCTTCTTTTTATATTTTTCAACTTCTTTGTTCATAATAGTTATATAGCTAATTTAGTAAATTCTATTTAAAATAAATAGGTTCATTTTGTATATTAAAAGTAAAATGTTTTTTCGGAGTAGGATTATAATGCCCTTTGGGGTAATACCAAAAATCTATCACGGCCCAATGCTTATCTGATATAGTAAATGTTTCTCGTAGCGAAATCTTTTCCTGAGAACTATAAACTTTAAGTGTATGTTTACCTTTTGGTAATGAAAGAATAAATTTTTTCGAGTTATGCTGATTTTCAACTTCAAAATATTGTGATACAGCTACTTTGTCATCTATTCTTACCTGAATATCTACTTTGTTTATTTCGAAACTTTGATTACTTACGTATAAAACGAAATTTCCATTTTCTGATAAAAGACTTTTATCAACAGATGGCAGCAAAATACTTTTTATGTTTACCACTGAAAGAAAGAATATAGAAATCATTATTAATATGAGCAAAATAACTTTTTTGTTTATATTTAATTTCTTTCTACTCATTTTATATCTCATTTTGTACTGTATATAAAAACAGCCACATTTTCTCTACTTGGAGGATTATAAACGAAATTAGGTATGATTGGCAATTATAATAAGTAGGGGGGATGCAAATTTTTAAAACAGCAAAAGCGAAGCATGAAACAGTTCGGAAAAGATTCTTTACTGTTCCAGGCTTCGCTTGATAAAGCAAACTTAATCCATCTCAAGCCGAGTCACGAGCGACTTGCGACGAGCGACGAATTATTGTTTTGCTTTTAGTGCATTGAGTTTTTTTGTAAGACGAGATTTCTTACGAGCGGCTGTTTTCTTGTGCATTGTGCTTGTCGAAGCAGTCTTATCGAGTTTCTTTGTAACTAATCTCAACTGTTCTGTTGCTGCTGCGACGTCGCCTTTTTCAAGGATTTCTTCGTAATGTTTAATCTGGGTTTTAACCTGACTCTTGCGAGCGCGGTTGGTTGTTCTGCTTTTCTCGTTCTGTCTTACTCTTTTCTTCGACTGTAAAGAATGTGCCACTGTGTTCTCCTAAAAAACTATATTTTCTCAATTTCACTGAGAGGTTGGTTTATTTAACTTATTCCTTAAATTATTTACTCGCTGGCTAACGTCTTTATATGCGAAATCGCTCTGTGCGATTTTACGAAAGATGTCCAGCGCTTCTTGCGTATTACCATTTTCTTCATAAGCACGGGCAAGATTATACCTTAATTCCTTGCCCATTGCACTATCTTTTGTTTCATATGAATCTAAAGCACTCTTTAAAATGTCAATTGCATCCGCAAACCAGCCCTTCATAAAGAAGCATAATCCGGTCTGGCTAAGTGATGAAAACCTCCTTTTGGGATCCTTTTGGGCTTCCTGGAACAGAGGTATTGCTTCATCATATTTTTTATTGCGAACCAGACGTGTCGCGTAATCGAACTTGGTTTCAAGATTAGTTGGATAATGTTCCATTTTGACACGATAATGCTCAAGTTCGGTATTATTCAATTGTACCTGAAGCTGTTCCACTGCAGTTTGTGTCGGTTCATCATTTGGATTGGTTTGTAATGTTTTTTTTGCTTGTCGAATTTTTCTTTTAATCTGTTTTATTTTAATCTGGCCTGCACGTTGTAGGAAATTGTAATCATCCGTTTTATTATAAGTGCTTTCAAGTAAAGATATTGCATCGTTTTCACCTGCATCGGTTTCAAGTCCTGAAAGCGCATCTGCAAGCTCGAAAATATTGGCAGGAAGAGTTGGGTTTTGAGCTATTTTTTTTCTTGCGTCTTCGACAGCCTGAACACGGTAACTTTCACTTCTTACGGTTTCTCCCTGTGCGTGAAGTTTTTGCTGGCTATCCCTATCCTTAATGGATTCTCTAAAATCGCTTTCGCCGTCATATTTGCCGCGTTCCATAGTCAGTTCGGCGGAAAGATTTTTGAATTCGTCAGCCAGGTATTTATCATCCGGTTTAAGCCTGACGGCATATTGGCATGCCGCAAGGGCCTTATCAAGCTTTTTGAGTTGTATATACGAATCTTTTAATAGAATATATGTGCTTAAAGAAGGTTTTTCAGAGGAATTATTAGTCTGAAAAATCACATTTGCTATCCAGTCAGCCGTTTTGATGTAATTTCCTGCTACAGCAGCTTTTAGCATTGCTTCGGCATAGGGAAGATGGTCGGGATCTTTCACGAAAAGATATTCGGCATTCAGCATCTGTTCAAGGGGAGTTTTTCCTCCCATACGCTTAACTTTTTCTACCATAGAAGGTTTTTTTCCGCCTTTTCCTTTGCGGTGCATAGCCATTTCACATAGGGGCAAATGGCCTTCTTCAAGCGCGTCTGGAGCGTAGTGCAGGCCTTCAATGTACATCTCAATAGCGTAGTCAAAATTGGAGCTTTGAGCTAATTTCCGCCCTTTAGTAAAAAAAGCCTTTGCTTTTGCCAGTAATGTACCGTTTTCTTCGATCATTAAATCTATATTTTGATATCTTTTGTTGGTATATTGCTAAATCGTTAATATTAGTCTAAAAAATCAAATTTGTCAACAAATAAAAAACTTGTCTGAGACTCTAAGCTATGATATAAATACCGCTTTGTGTTTGTATTACTTTTATAAATAGAAAGAAACTTAAATATTTTAGTGAGTAATGATTATGATAAATGCTCTCGAACAGTACGATCCACAGATATTTGAGCTTATCAGGCAGGAATCAGCTCGTCAGAGTGGTTCGATACGCCTGATACCCTCTGAGAATTATGTTTCCAAAGCAGTAATGCTCGCCAGCGGAAGCTGCTTAACCAATAAATACGCCGAAGGTTACCCCGGCAAACGTTATTATGAAGGCCAGCAGGTAACGGACCTGATAGAAAGACTTGCACAGGAACGGGCAACGAAGCTATTTAAAGCTGACCATGCCAATGTGCAGCCTTATTCCGGTTCAGTTGCAAACCTTGCGGCTTATTCCGCTCTGATAAAACCCGGCGATACGATTATGGGTATGTCTTTATCCCACGGCGGCCACCTGACTCATGGCTGGAAAGTTTCACTGACAAGCAAGTTCTTCAATTCTGTGCCGTATCCAGTGAATACTGATACTGGATTGCTGGATTTTAACATGATTGAAGATTTAGCAAAGCAGCATAAGCCCAAAATAATTGTTTCAGGCGCAACTGCATATCCGAGAGAAATTGATTTCGAGATATTCGAGCAAATTGCAAAAAAAGTCGGGGCGTATCTTGTTAGCGATATTGCTCACATCGCCGGTCTTGTTGTAGCTGGACTTCATAAAAGCCCTGTTCCATATGCTGATGTCGTATCGACTACTACACATAAAACACTTCGTGGTCCACGCGGCGGAATGCTCCTTTGCAAAGAAGAGCATACATCAAAGGTCGATAAGGCTGTATTCCCTGGTCTGCAGGGCGGTCCTCATATGCATACTATGACTGCGATTGCAGTTGCGATGGCAGAAGCAAATACTCCTGAATTTGTCGCTTATGCAACACAGGTTGTGAAAAACGCAAAAATTTTAGCGGCTAAGCTCATGGAATATGGTTTTACTCTTGTCACTGGTGGTACGGATAACCATCTGATTTTGATTGATCTGAGAAGTAAAGATATTCCCGGAAAGAAAATGGCTAAGGCACTCGACAGGGCAAGGATTGTTACGAATTATAATACTATACCTGGTGACTCTGCTCCGCCAATGAATCCGAATGGAGTTCGTATCGGAACGCCGGCTATTACAACTCGCGGTATGAAAGAACCTGAAATGGAACAGATTGCAGATTTTATCAATACAGTCGCTGAAAACATTGACAATGAATCAATCATTGAAAAAGTCGGAAAAGACGTTCTACTGCTATGTTCACAATTTCCTGTACCTGAGCACTTCATAAAACAGTGACATTTCAGGATACACAAACCTAAACGTAGAAAAATGCCTGAAAAGCTTTGGCAGCGTTTCGTGCTATTTCTGCTTAATATCTCCAGCGTGGATAGATAAATTCAAATCAGGTGACATCAATTCTGAGGTGTATTCTGGTCTGTTGAATCTAAAAATGAAACGGGCTCCGGGTTTCCAGAGCCCGTTGGTTTTTTTCGGTATTGACCTGGATATTAGCTGGGTATTACATTTGTCGCACATGGGCCTTTTTTACCCTGTCCGATCTCAAACTCAACTCTTTGTCCTTCATCAAGGCTGGCGTAGCCTTCCATCTTAATTTCGGAATGATGAACAAACAAATCCTCACTACCTCCGTCGGGGGTGATAAATCCAAAACCTTTTTTGCCGTTAAACCACTTTACTGTACCTGTGCCCACTGCTTTGCTCCTTGGCCTAATCTGGCCGTTAATTCTGTCTCCCTAATTTGTTCCACAAACTATTCCTGAGAGACCCGGGAATAATCCGAGTATACATTTATGACTTAATATTATATCGGAACATTTTAGAATAATCCATAAAAATAAAAAAAATATTATCGAACCTTAAAAAAAAGTCACTCATTCATTAAATTAGAATTTAGCAGTGTTTTTAACCAAATTTTGTTTTCATTGTTTATTTTTAGGAAAATTAAGGTAAAATTATTGTATAAGTGATATATCTTTTTTGTGAGGGTGAGATTATATGGACTATAAAAATGATTGAAAATAAACTAAAAACCGTGATTATGGGACTTAACGAAGGAGGTAAGCTCCTTCTTGAAGCGGCTATTGCTACAGGTCTTTTTCAGATCGAAGCCGTCGCGGATAAAAATATCAATCTTGTTGAAAAAGTAGCCAATGAGTTGAAATGTGAAGCATATGACGATTTCAGACAATTAATTTCGTCAACTGATGCTCGAATCCCTCGTGATAATAGGGTGCTTTTGGTAGCAGCGGAAACACATAATTGCGACGAATATATAAAAATGGCTACTAAAAAGAAGTTTAATTGCCTGAAACTTCCTCCTATTGCGAGGTATTTCGAAGAAGCCGCGGAATTTGTCAGGCTCAGCGAGGAAGAAGGTGTAATATTTTCTATTGCAAATACAGGAAGGTACGCAAAAGGTTTTCTCGGACTGCGTGACTATATCATAAAAAATCAGTTGGAACAGGTTTTTCTTGTAACTGTTTTTTGTACTTTCAGCGAACCTCCTGCCGATACGTGGCACACTGATCCTAAATTATCAGGTGGGGGTGTCCTTCTGTATAATTGCTATAAAATAATCGACCAGATTGTGTTGAACTTTGGCCTGCCCCAGCAGATGTATTCTCTCAATACTAATCAGGCAAAAGACAGGCAGCAAAGATTATATCTGACGGAAGATACAGCGGTTGTCACTTTGAAATTCACAGATACGCTCGTAGGAAATATTATCACATCTCGACGAAGCGGCATAGGGCCTCAGCAGGAGTATTTACGTTTCTTCGATAAGGACAAAATTCTTACTGTAAATGATAAGCAGATAAATATTCGTGACGGTAGTGGTGAGGTCACTACCCTGGAGGAATTTAACGATACTGAACTCGAGCGAATGACCGCATTGCTGAAAGATTTCGCGATGAGCATATTGTCACCGAAAGAGAACAAGCCGATATGTACAGGTAGAGAGAATCTCAATAATATGGCCGTTATTGAATCGGCGTATCTTTCCGCCCGCACAGGTTTCCCTGAAGAACCCTCTAAAATAATCAACATGCCGTCTGGTGTAACTGGTATCCAGATGGGTTTTGATTAAAACGACTTTAGTAACAAGTCATTTAGTATATCGGTCTAAGAGTATATGTACCCTTGGGCCTGCATGGCCTCCCGGGGAGATGCCTTGCGGCGTGTATATGAGTTTGTCGTTGTTTCTCATTTTCTCTTTTACTCATGCACACATCTACCCATTTACTGATATACTCGTTTTTAGGCTCTTCTTCTACCGCCGCCGAAGCCTCTTCGTTGTAATTCTTCGCCTTGGAGAGGTTCTTTCCATTGCAATTGCTCTTCGATATTGCCTGCCAGTTCGTATTTGATTACATGGTCGGTTGGCTTTGCCTGACCGATTATGTCAATCTTTGCACGGTCAATAATTCCCAGTCCTGCATCCGCACAATAATTCAGGTAGCCGAGATTTTCGAGCGGCACGTCCATAAGTTGTGCGCCGATACTATCGACCGCCATTACATCAGTTCCGGCCAACGCTACGCCGTGCTCGACAGGTGTACCGTTCATAGGACCGCTGCCTTCCATACCTTCGAGGCCGTCTAATATAGTAAACTGCGGCCGAACTTTCTGTGCTACAAGGAACATGTTGTAGTGTAGCCATCTTGAACTTGCACCGTGCATCGTGCGTTTGTAACTGCTGTTTCGACCTGCATTGAGCGGGCATCCCATGACAATGTTCTTGAGGCCCATTGTGGCAATAACTGTATTATGTGTTTTCAGACGTGTCATGGAAATGAAATAATTCTTCGGGTCCATGAACTCCGAGATAATCTGAATTCCTACAGGCCGGAGGTTTCCATCGACTATCCAGTAGGGCGTTCCGGAGTGTGTGTTAAAATCCTGGCATGTTACATCGTATTCTTTTTCGAGTGACATATAGCCGTAGTTCTCAAAAGCCGGCATAGTATTTTGTGAAGCTGATGATTCACCAATAATAATCTTTCCTGGATTCATAGGCTTGAGAAAATCCAGTAACGCGCGAACCGCGTCCGGATGAGTCGCGCAGAGAAGATTGTCTGTCCCTACGAAGTTCGGCTTGATAATTACCTGCTTGCCTTGTATTCCTTTTTGAATTTCGTCTTTCCACGGCTCTAATACCTTGGTTATCATATCTCGCCTGTCCTTGCCGGCGGTAAACGAGACCTTGCTCCTTCCCGTCCCAACGGTCTGTGCGGCTTGCGAACTCGCGACGGTAGGTTGAGCGGCTAGTAGGCTCGAATTCAAATTGAGCATAGCACCGGCCGAAAATAAAAGCGTGCCTTTAAGAAAATTCCTTCTGTTATTAAGAGAATCAGATGCGGCTTGAAGTTGTTCATATTGGTCCATTGTTACCTCCCGGAGCGTGACGAAGAAGTGCTATTGAAAAATATCATCATTAAGATACATCGAAATTCATCCTTCAGTAATAAATATTACACACGAATATAGCTTATACGAGCATGGAAAACAATTGTTTCATGGAAAATATGTTAAATTTAGATATTCCATAGTATGTCTATTCAAAGTTGGAAATGTGTGAAGATTCTATTGTGCGTTAAATAAATTAAACAAAAGACCCACTAATATTTAAGTGAGTCTTTTGTTTTTTTAGTTTAGTGTAAGTATTTATGTTCCTCTTCTTGCACCTCCGAAGCCGCCACCGCCGGCTCTTCTGTTTCCGCCGCCTCCGCCGCTGGTGTTGCTTCCGAATGGGCCGCCTTCGTTGTCCTGCATCTGGAGAGGCTGCATCCATTTGAGTTGTGTATCAGCGTTGCTTCCAAGTTTGTATGCTTTGACATATTCCTGCGGCTTTTTGTCACCGATAATATCAATTTTTGCCCGGTCGATAATTCCAAGCCCACCTTCGGCACAATAATTCAGGTAACCAATATTTTCGAGCGGTATGTCCATAAGCTGCGCGCAAATGCTGTCGACTGCCATTACATCGGGTCCGGCCAATGATACGCCGTGCTCGATAGGATCGCCACTGATAGGGCCGTCACCTTGCATACCTTCGAGGTTTTCGATAACAGTAAAGTTCGGCCTTACTCTATGGGCGACAAGGAATAGATTGTAATGCAGCCATCTCGGACTCGCGCCGTGCATTAATACTTTGCTGCTGCTTGGCCTTCCCGTATTAAGCGGACAACCCATAACAATATTTTTCAATCCCATAGTCGCAACGACTGTGTTATGTGTTTTCATGCGCGATACGGAAATGATATATGTATCGGGATCGAGGAAGTCGGAAATAACCTGTATCGGCTGGGGCCGCAAATCTTTATCGAGAATGTATAGCGTTTGGGTTGTGTGAGTATTCAAATCCGCAAACTCAACGCCATATTCCTGCTGTAATGGCATATAGCCGTAGTTTTGGAAACCCGGCATAGAACTTCCGCCGGCGGGGGATTCACCGATTGTGATTTTTCCGTTATAAATTGGTTTGAGGAAATCGAGCACGCCGCGAACCGCATCCACATGAGTTGCACATAGAGGATTGTTTGTAGAAACGAAGTTGGGTTTAATCAATACTTTTTTCCCTTTTACGCCTTCTGCAATCATATCCTTGAAAGGAGTCAGGACTTCGTTCATCATTTCCCGGCGGTCCTTGCCTGCTGTAAACGCGACTTTACTCTTTTGTGGCGTGGTTTGCCCGGCTGATTCTGCCGCAAATGTTGGTTTTTGCCCGTTCAGCAGAAAACCGGCGGACATGAGCAGACCTCCTTTTAGGAAATTTCTTCTGTTATTAAAACTATCAGGTGCGGTTTGAATTTTGTCGGAATGTTTCATTAAGACCTCCAGATGTACAATGAAGAATTTTTATTGTAAAAAAAAATATTTTTTGAATACATTTAAATTAATCTTTCATATACAGGCTTTGCCTTTATAGGCAATATAACATATACGAGCAATGAAAACAATTGTTTGTTTTTAAATATGTTGAGATAGGAAGCTTAAAATGCTTGTTTTTCGCATTTTTTCACATGTGTTAAGGTGTGCTAATAAGTTTTACTGCTATTAATAACGTATAGTTTTCGAAGCTTAAATTTGATTGATTGAGGAAAATTTTATTTACAAAACTTATAATATTTATTATAAAAACTGTTTTTATACAGTAGTAAGAAATATGAGCCAGGAAGATTTTTGTCAGGATTGTCATCAAAAGAATGACTGTCAGGAAGTTTACAGGCGTATGGGTTCTTCGGAATGCCCACCTGTTTTCTATAAAACCTTGACGGCTTTTCTAATGCCGATGGTGGTTTTTATTGTTTCCCTGGCTGTTTTTGAAAAAACTATCTCCGGCGGGGATTATTTGCTTTTTTCACAGAAATTGCAAACCGCTCTCGGATTTTTCGTTGCGTTGCTGATTACTGTAGTTTTTATGATTACTTTTAAATTGTTAAGTAAACTTTTCAGGAAAATTTTTAGAATTGCCATAAAATGAGTGTTACATCTAAAAAAAGTTTGACATTTCCCGGCGGAATACATCCTCCGGATAAAAAGTCTCTGACAGTAGATAGCAAGATACATACTGGTTTTACACCGAAAGAAGTCGCAGTCTTGCTCAGTCAGCATATAGGTGCGGTTTGCGAACCTTTGGTTAGTAAGGGAGCTCTCGTTCAGGCCGGACAGAAAATCGGCGATTGTGAAGCCTTTGTTTCTGCTCCTATTCATTCTCCTGTAACTGGTAAAGTTAAGGAAATCGCTCTCAGGCCGCATGTAGTAATGGGACGAAGTATGGCGATTGTTATCGAAACACTTCCAGCGCATCCAGTCAAAAGAGGCTGTGTTCAGATAAATGAAGAATTCGATATTAATAAATACTCTGTCGAAAAGATATGCGAAGTTGTTCGCGAAGCTGGTTTAGTCGGTATGGGTGGTGCCGGTTTTCCTACCAGAGTAAAGATTGAACCAAATCCTCGCTTGCCTAAAACAACAATGATAGTTAATGGCTGCGAATGCGAACCTTATATAACATGTGACTATCAGGTAATGCTCGAATGGACAAAGCAAATCATTATCGGGATTAAGCTTGCTAAGAAGGCATCCGGCTGTTCGGAAGTATTCATCGGTATTGAGGATAACAAGCCTCGTGCTATCGAGATGATGGAAACTGTGTTGGGTAGTTTAGGTGCCGATGGGATTGAAATTGTCCCGGTTAAGACGAAATATCCTCAGGGTGGTGAAAGACAACTTATCAGGTCGATTCTCAAGAAGAATGTCCCAACAGGTGGAATTCCACCGATGATTGGTGTATTAGTGTTGAATGTCGCTACATGTGCAGCAATTGCGGAAGCAGTTGTCGCGAATGTTCCTTTAACGCACAGAGTTGTTACTGTTACTGGAGAAGCCATTGCTGAACCCGGTAATTATTATGTTCCGATTGGAACATCATTGGAAACGTTATTGGAAGTGTGCGGCGGGGTGACACAAAAATCTGCCAGAGTAATTATGGGCGGGCCTATGATGGGATTTGCGGTTGCAGACCTGACGACACCAACAACGAAAACATCCGGCTGCATTCTTGTAATAACAAAAGAACAGATGGGCAAGGCAAAATTCGAGCGGCGACAGACTGCCTGTATTCGTTGCGGCAGATGTCTGGAAGTATGCCCAGAGAATTTGAATCCTACAAAAATTGCTCACGCGGTGAAGAATAATATGATGGATGTTGCGAAAAGTTACTATATTAATGCCTGTATCGAGTGCGGATGCTGTAGTTATATCTGCCCGGCAAATATAGAACTTACAGGACATATAAAAACCGGCAAAATTAGCCTTGCCAGACAGAAAAAGAAAGTACCTTAAAAAATATTGTGATTTTAGCACAACGAGAAACGAAAATATGCTTACAGATATAACAGTTTCATTTGCACCCCATATTAGCAAGAAGCATTCTACGCGTAGTGTAATGCTGGACGTAATCATCGGCCTTGCTCCGGCTATGATTGCGGCTGTGATTTTTTTCAGACTATATGCGATTACGCTTGTTGCCACTTGTGTTATTTCATGTATGGCAACAGAGGGAATTTGCAATCTGATTCGAAAGAAGCCAAACACTCTCGATGATTTGAGCGCAGTTATCACAGGTATTATTCTTGCTTTTTCGATACCACCGGCTTTTCCTTTATGGGCAGCAATAGTTGGAAGCGTTTTTTCTATAGCTATAGGCAAAATGGTTTTCGGAGGTCTTGGTGCGAATATTTTCAATCCAGCTATGGTAGGAAGAGCGTTCTTAACTGCTTCGTTCGGTATGATGATGGCAACATGGACCGTTCCTGGAACAATTGATCCGAATATGCCGCAGATTGCCGCATCTGAAAATGCTGTCGATGTACGAACTCAGGCTTCGCCGCTTGCTTATAGTAAAAACGCACAGAAAGCTCAATATGGTGCGAGAGAACTTAATGAATCAGTTGGTGATATTTTTCTTGGTAATGTCGGAGGCTGTCTTGGCGAAACAAGCGCACTGGCATTATTAATAGGTGGAATTTATCTGCTTATAAGAAAAACAATTAGTTTTCACATACCTGTGGCGGTTTTACTATCGACTTTTATATTTAGCGGAATTGCTTATTTGATTAATTCTGATTATTATGCGTCACCTTTATATCACCTGAGCAGCGGCGGATTATTTATCGGTGCGTTTTTTATCGCTACCGATCCAGTCACTGCTCCTTTAACACGACGAGGTATGTGGCTGTTTGGTTTCGGAGTCGGAACAATTACTATGCTTGTTAGAATTTTCGGCTCTTTCCCTGAAGGTATGATGTATTCAATTTTGCTGATGAATGCGGTAACTCCTCTTATCGACAGAATGTTTAAGAGAGTTCCCGCAGGAGGTTTGCCGAGTGCAAGATAAGATAAAATATTTTCTAAAACAAAGCTGGCTTCTTATTGCAGCATCTTTCTTTTTCGGTTTGCTCATAGCGGTAACAAACGCTTCACTGAAAGAGAGGATTGATTATAATCTGAATGTTTATAAATATAATAAAGCCGCAAAAGTGGTCTTACCGGAAGCTGATAATTTTGAAGAAGTTGCTGAAAGTGTTTCAGTCAAAACAAATTCAGGTAAGGAATTAACAACTTCAGTTAAAAAAGCTGTTGATAGTGATGGAAATGCCCTTGGATGGGCTTTCATTTGCGAAGGAAAAGGTTTTGCTGATAAAGTACAATTGCTTGTCATAGTTGATAACGATTTTGAAAGAATGATTGGCTATGGAGTTCTATATAGTATAGAGACTGTCAAATATGGTGACGAGATAAGATTTCCGGAATTTATGAATCAATTTAAAGGTGCTCCAGCAGGTGGGTTTCAGTTAAGCAAGACAGGTGACAAAACAATAATTGATTCGGAAATTGTAGCTATCACGGGCGCAACAATAACAAGCCAGGCGGTTGTGGATATGTTCAACGCGTTTATTCCGCAGGTAAAAGAACAAATGCAGGAAAAAGGATTAATTTAGTAATGGACAATAATAGCCAAAGTTCAATAGGATTGTATAAGAATACTTTTCTTGCCGGATTGTGGAATGAAAATCCGGTCTTCAGATTAATGCTGGGAATGTGTCCTACATTGGCAGTAACCGGGGCGGTTAAACCAGCTTTCACAATGGGTTGCTGTGTAATATTTGTTTTAATTTGCAGTAATATCGTAGTGAGTCTGATGCGCAATCTTCTCAAACCTCACTTGAGGATCATGATGTTCACTCTCACGATAGCGACATTTGTTACTATCGCTGATTTGATCCTCAAAGCTTTTCTGCCGGATATGAGCGACGCACTCGGACCTTATGTACCATTGATAATAGTAAACTGCATTATTATTTGTCGTGCAGAAGCTTGTGCAAGTAAGAATGGTATGTTCATAAGTATAATCGATGCAATCGGAATGGGGCTTGGTTTTACTCTTACGTTGTGTGTTTTGGCTTCTATAAGAGAATTACTTGCAACAGGAGCGATATTTGAAGTTCAAATACTTTCACTGAAAGAAAGTGGCGGCTGGTTTGTCCCACTGGCTGCGTTCAGTATGCCTATCGGAGCGTTTGTCACGCTGGGCCTCATGTTGGGACTTATCAATTTAGTTAGTAAGAAGCGAAGTTAAAAGGGAAATTTTATGGATACTTTTACTACAATGCTTTTAGCATTTATATCCCTGGTTCTTGTCAACAACCTCGTTTTTACGAAGTTTCTTGGTATATGTCCATATCTTGGAGTATCAGGTAGAATCGATATGGCGTTCGGTATGGGACTGGCGGTAACATTTGTCGTTATGCTCAGCGGAACATTGACATGGTTAATCGATCATCTGATTCTTATTGGTACACCGCTTGAAGTGACACGATATGTTTGTTTTATCCTGGTTATCGCTGGAGCGGTTCAGCTTGTTGAGATGTATGTTCGTAAGTTCTTTCCGCCTTTGTATGATAGTTTAGGAATATTTCTTCCTCTGATTACAACTAACTGCGCGATTCTTGGATTGTGCTTATTTATTAATCTTTGGGAAATTGATAATTTACTCGAAGCGGTAGTTCGTAGTTTCGGAGCGGGAGTTGGTTTTACAATGGCGATTTGTATTATGGCCGGAATTCGTGAAAATCTCGAACTCGCAGATGTTCCGAAATGTTTGAGAGGTGTACCGATTACTTTGATAACCGCCGGATTGCTTACTTTGGCTTTCATGGGCTTTTCAGGAATGATAAAATAATTTTTACTTATGATGCTATTAGCTAATATTTTTGATTTATGGCAAAGTGCCTGGCCGGCTGGAGCGATAATGCTTGGCTTGGGAACTGTGTTTGCTATCGTACTGCTCGTTGCGAGCGAAAAACTTAAAGTTCATGTTGACCCGAAGATTGAAGAGATACATAAAGCTCTGCCGGGTCTTGATTGTGGAGCGTGCGGTTTTGCCGGATGCGGCCAGTATGCTAAATCTATTATGGATAATCCTGACTTGCTCGGAAAGTGTTCTCCGGGAGGCGCTGCTGCTTCTGCGAAAATAGCAGAAATATTGAATTTGCATGTTAGTGAATCAGGTCCTCAGCAGAGACCTGTAGTACATTGTCGCGCACACAGTGACGACAAGACATTGTTTGCACATTATGATGGCATAGAAAGCTGTGTTGCTGTAAATGCTCTTGCTAATGTTCAGGCCTGTGCTTTTGGATGTCTCGGTTACGGCGATTGTGTTGCTGCGTGTAAATTTGATGCTTTACATATTGTCGATGGCCTGGCTACTATTGATTATAAAAAATGCACAGGCTGCACCGCCTGTGTTAAAGCATGTCCCCGCAACTTGATAGAAATGGTTCCGTTCAGCCAGGAAAATATGATGGTTGTCGCCTGCCGTAATAAAGAATCTGGCAAGGTCACACGTTCCGTCTGCAAAGTGGGCTGTATTGGCTGTGGCATATGTGTTAAACAAACTGACCTTTTCTCTGTTTCGGATAACTTTGCACGTATGAATTATGCAGGATACGAACCAGGCGAGAAAACTGAGACAGCTATGAACAAATGTCCAACAAAGGTCATAGTCTATCGCGGCAAATCCGCACCAGAACCTGAGATGCCCAAAGAAAAGCCAGTTAAAGCTAAACCTGCTGAGACATCAAAATAATATAAGCAGCATAAATAATCATAAAAGGTTATCTGGCACAAAAAATATTATCAACTCTTATGGAATCATATGCTTAATTAGTTACTACAGAGTAGTGATTTCTTTATTATTTTTTAAGTAAATAAAAACCTTTCAAACCTTTCATATCAGATAAAACACTTGAAAAGTGCAGCAAATTCTTTAATATTGTAATTTCATGGGAATCAATATACGCAAATTACGTGAGGCTTTTCATTTTCTTCGAGGGAGGCATATTGAATTCGACCTCAAAGAATACCAGAAGCCGCTAAAGAAAATTAATGAGCTAAAACATAAGTACGAGACAATCGAAGATCATTTTTTAAAGGAAATGTCCCAGAAATTGATTGTTCGTGCCAGGGATGGTGAATCTCTGGATAATTTAATGATCGATGCCTATGCACTTGTTTGTGAAGCAACAAGGCGCGTTCTCGGATTGAACCTTTTTGATGTTCAGATTATAGCCGGGATAGCAATGCATCAGGGTAAGCTTGTGGAAATGCAAACAGGAGAGGGTAAAACATTTGTTGCTGTATTGCCTGCTTATTTAAATTCACTAACGGGTAAAGGTGTTCATGTGCTTACGTTCAGTGACTATCTCGCGCGAAGAGATGCAAACTGGATGGGGCCGATTTATAATTTCCTGGGCATAACCGTTGGTTTTGTTCAGGAAGGGATGGAAACCTGTGAACGTCAAAAAGCATACGCCTCTGATATTACATATGGCACTGCAAAAGAAGCCGGATTTGACTTTCTGCGTGATAATCTTTGCATGGAAAAG
>JAFGPS010000028.1 GCA_016936075.1 Sedimentisphaerales bacterium
AAAAGTTGTAACCAATCCCAAGTGCAAACAAATGCTAATTGATTTGCTCGATATCGAAGAAGAAAAGTTTATCACCGTCGAAGATGGAGAAACGCTTTCTCTTGGTAACAAAACCCTGCAATTTATTTATACGCCGTGGGTACACTGGCCCGAGACAATGTCAACTTATCTGCAGGAAGATAAAATCCTTTTCTCCTGCGATTTCTTCGGTGCCCATTTAGCGGCAAGTAATCTCTTCGTTGATAACGAAGCAACTGTTTACGAATCAGCGAAACGGTACTATGCCGAAATTATGATGCCGTTCAGGAAGCAGATAAACCAGAATATCGCAAAGCTCGAGGGGCTTGAATTCGATTTTATCGCACCGAGTCACGGCCCGGTACATCGGAATTCTGAATTTATTATAAACGCATATAAGGACTGGAGTTCTGATACAGTCAAAAATGAAGTCGTAATTGTCTACGTATCCATGCACGGCAGTACAGCTGCGATGATTTCACATCTTACCGAAGCGCTGACTCAAAGAGGAATCAAAGTTCATCAATTCGAACTCTCGACCATAGACGCCGGCAAACTCGCAATATCATTAGTTGACGCGGCGACAATAGTAATTGGCACTCCAACTGTTTTGATGGGAGCACATCCTTGTGCGGCTTATGCAGCATTTTTAGCAAATGCTCTCAGACCAAAGACGAAATTCGCTACGATTATCGGTTCTTTCGGCTGGGGCGGAAAAACTGTCGAACAGTTGACTTCGATGCTGCCGAATCTTAAAGCTGAAATAATAGAACCTGTGATTATTAAGGGACATCCGAAAGATAGTGACTTCGAGGCAATTGAAAAACTTGCAGATACTATTTTAGCGAAACATAAGGAAATGAATATTGTTAATTAGAACTTAATTTAAAGGGGAAAGTTATGGCTGAAAAACTACAGGTTTACAAATGTAATTTATGCGGAAATATAGTGGAAGTTCTTCACGGCGGTGCAGGTGAACTTGTTTGCTGCGGCGAACCAATGGAACTACTGAACGAAAACACAACAGACGCCGCAAAGGAAAAACATGTTCCCGTAATAGAAAAAATCGAAGGCGGCTACAAAGTCAAAGTCGGCAGCGTTGCTCATCCGATGGAAGAAGCGCACTATATCGAATGGATTGAACTTCTCGCTGATGGAAAAGCATACAGACAATTCCTGAAACCGGGAGATGCGCCGGAAGCGATCTTCAATATCAAAGCAAGTTCAGTAAGTGCAAGAGAATATTGTAATAAGCACGGATTATGGAAGGGATAAAATATGATAGGCAAAAAAATGGAAAAAGCTCTAAATGAGCAGGTAAACGCCGAGATGTATTCAGCCTACCTGTATTTGTCGATAGAATCTTATTTCAAATCTTTAAATCTCAATGGATTTGCAAACTGGATGAGAGTGCAGACACAGGAAGAAATGTTCCATGCGATGAAAATGTACGATTACCTTATCGAACGAGGCGGCCGAATTTTGTTAAAAAAGATTGAAGGCCCGCAGACAGAATGGAAATCACCTCTGGACGCTTTCAAAACAGTCAGCAAGCATGAGCAAAAAGTGACAGGCTTGATTAATAATCTTGTTGATTTAGCAATTGAAGAAAAGGACCATGCAACAAACAGCTTTCTGCAGTGGTTTGTAACCGAACAGGTGGAAGAAGAAGCCAATGCAGATGAATTAGTCAAGCAGTTAAAGTTAATGGAAAACGCTCCGGGTGGAATGTTCATGCTCGATCGGGAATTGGCCCAGAGAGTATTTACACCTCCGGCGAGCGCAGGCACAGCCTGATTTTATTTAAAAGTCTTTTGAAGCAGAATTAAAAAATTTCAGGAAACAGAATTTGATTACAGAAAGGAAACATAAATGACTATACCTTTTAACGCAAACGAAATTTTTGAAATGGCTCAGGAAATTGAAAGAAACGGAGCTAAATTTTATCGCTCAGCAGCGAATATATACCCTCAGTTCATTAATTTATTTACTGACCTTGCATCTATGGAAGATGATCACGAAAAAACTTTCAAAAAGATGCAGAACGAACTTGCCGGCCCGGAAGTGGATCCCCCTGTTTTCGACCCGGACGGCGAAGCTGAAATGTATTTACAGGTAATGGCAGACGATCAGGTATTCGATACCAAAACAGATCCTTCCACATTGCTCAATAAAAATGAAGCCCCTGGTGACGTTCTTCGTATGGCTATCACCCTCGAAAAGGATTCTATCGCTTTTTACGTCGGATTAAGAGAATCAGTTTCTCAAAAAGCTGGAAAAGATAAGATTGATATGATAATCAGGCAGGAATACAGCCATATAGTAACTTTAAGCAAAAAGTTGAGTGAAATAGAATAAATTAACCTTTGGAGAATACAAAATGAAAAAATACAAATGCCTTCTTTGTGGTTATGTATATGATCCCGCAAAGGGAGATCCTGATAATGGAGTAAAACCCGGAACATCTTTCGATGCTCTTCCGGGAGATTGGGTCTGCCCGGAATGCGGTGCAGGCAAAGACGAATTCGAAGCTATTGATTAATTAAAAGTATAGGAACCAGCTTGTGCAGGATGTTGGATTATCAATAGCCGGTCAAGGAATAATTTGTGCCGAAATTCAATCAGGCCCGTGCGGCTTTGTGGTTTTCGGCGCTTCTGGTGACCTCGTACGAAGAAAATTGCTCGTTAGTTTATTCTGCTTATTTCAGCAGGGATTGACTAATGAGCATTTTTTTATTCTCGGAGCAGGAAGAAAAGAGCTTTCGGACGAGCAATTCAGAAAAGATACCGAGCAGGTCATACGCGAAAAGACAAAAGAGTTATCATCTGCGGACCTGGATAAATTCCTAAACATGCTTTACTACATAGCCGGTGACTATAGCGAGCCGTCTTTTTATAATGCCATTAAAAGCAAGATAGAGCAAATAAGCACAAAACATCAGGTCGGTGAAAATATAATTTTCTATCTTTCTGTGCCTCCATTTTTATATCCCGTAATAATCGAACATCTCGGCCTGGCAAAATTATCATGCAGGCAGAAGACCAAAATTGTAGTCGAAAAACCATTCGGCAGAGATTTACAGAGTGCCTCAGAGCTGAACCAGTCAATTCTCAAATGCTTTACCGAATCGCAGGTTTATCGAATAGACCACTATTTAGGCAAGGAAACGGTACAGAATATCCTGATGTTTCGATTTGCCAATTCGATTTTCGAACCTGTCTGGAATCGCAATTACATAGACCATGTGCAAATTACAATTGCAGAATCAGATGGTATTGGACATCGAGCCGCGTATTACGAACATAGCGGTGCTTTGCGTGACATGTTTCAGAACCACGTACTTCAGATGCTCACACTTGCGGCTATGGAACCTCCTATATCATTCGAGGCAGACAGTATCCGGGACGAAAAAAGCAAACTATTAAAATCCATCCGTCCTTTCATAGTTGACGAACTTGACCAGCATATCATTAGAGCGCAATACGGCGAAGGTATGGTAAAAGGCAAAAAAGCCGTCAGCTACAAATCAGAACATTCCGTAGCAGACAATTCCAAAACTGAAACTTATGTCGCCGCGAAAATGTTTGTAGATAATCCGCGTTGGAAGGATGTCCCCTTCTACATGCGGACAGGAAAAAGGCTTTCTGCGAAATATACAGAAATCGCAATTACATTCAAACAAGTCCCTCACTCAATGTTTGCTTCAATTGGTTTAGACGACATGCCGGCGAATGTACTGGTCTTTCAAATTCAGCCAGGAGAAGGAATCATCCTAAATTTCCAGGCCAAGCACCCGGGATCAAAAACATGTATTAGTACCCTTTCTATGAATTTCAAATATTCCGAACTCTTCGGAACAGAAATGCCGGAATCCTACCAGCGGCTGTTACTTGATTGCATGCTCGGCGACCAGACCTTATACACACGACAAGACACTATTGAAACATCATGGAAAATTCTAACCCCAGTATTAGAAGCCTGGCAAAACAGCAACACATCCCCATTCGAATACCCCGCCGGAGCAGAAAGCTTCCCAGCCGCTGACAATCTTATAGAATCTGATGGCCGCAAATGGCGAAAAATCAGCGAATAATCCATTTTTACCAGTTTAAAATTCACACATATCAATTTATTATATTGACATATTGACTCCTATTAGCTAAAATTATTGTTTTGATCTCTAAAAATGTCATTGTGAGGAGTGAAATAACAAAGTCATCAGGACGGCTTAGGCCACAATCTTCATTGTTGCTTCAAAATTGAATTTTTTTCGCTGCATTTGCACTCAAGAATCGTATTATTAGAGATAACCTTGGTGTTTTATATCCGTTTTTATAGACATACTCTTATGTTAGAAGGAGGTTGAAGTGGTGAGACAGTTATTATTTATTGCACTCATATTAATCCTAACGACATTAAGCATGGCCGCTCCATCGGACGACTTTGTGATTGTCGTCAAAACAGATAATCCGGGTACCTCATCCGATACTCAGTTTACCATCCCTACTACAGGTAGCGGTTATAATTACAATGTTGACATTGATAATGATGGCATCAATGAAGCTACAGGAGTTACGGGTAATTACACCTGCAATTACGCTTCAGCGGGCACTTATACCATCCGAATAAAGGACAATACTGGCAGCCGGACGGGCTTTCCCATGATTTATTTTAATAATAGTGGTGATAGACGCAAACTGC
This sequence comes from Sedimentisphaerales bacterium, assembly GCA_016936075.1. Taxonomy (GTDB): domain Bacteria; phylum Planctomycetota; class Phycisphaerae; order Sedimentisphaerales; family Anaerobacaceae; genus JAFGPS01. The sequence goes on from JAFGPS010000028.1 coordinate 4,721, forward strand.
TTAGTGTTGAACAGTGGGGAACAGGTAAATGGACTTCGATGGAAAGTGCTTTCTCCGGTTGTTCTAAACTAACAGGCAATGCAAGTGATATACCCGACTTGTCGAATGTAACGAATATGAGTGCTATGTTCAATGCTTCGGCTTTCAACCAGGACATTGGAAATTGGGATACATCCAATGTAACAAATATGCGAGAAATGTTCCGTTCTGCCTCCTTCAATAAGGACATAGGAAACTGGGATACTTCAAATGTAACAGATATGCAAGGGATGTTCTCCAATGCATACTCTTTTAATCAGGATATTGGCGGCTGGGACACTTCAAATGTTACGGATATGAGTAGAATGTTCGACAGTGCATCCACTTTCAATCAGGACATTGGAAGTTGGAATACTTCGAATGTTACGGATATGAGCGAAATGTTCGACAATGCATCCGCTTTCAATCAGGACATTGGAAGTTGGGATACATCAAAGGTAAAGGATATGAACGGGATGTTTATCTTTAATTCCGTCTTCAACCAGGACATTGGCGGCTGGGACACTTCGAATGTAACGAATATGAGATATATGTTTGACTATGCATATGCTTTTAATCAGGACATTGGAGGCTGGAACACATCAAACGTAACGGATATGATGGGGATGTTCGGCTATACATATGCTTTCAATCAGGATATTGGAAGCTGGGACACTTCAAATGTAACGAATATGAGTGTGATGTTCTGGGGTGCTTATAAATTCAACCAGGACATTGGAAACTGGGATACATCCAATGTAACAGATATGAGCAATATGTTTTACCTTGCTTTTGTCTTCAACCAAGACATTGGAAACTGGGATACATCGAAGGTAACGAATATGAGCCGTATGTTCTGTTATGCATATGCCTTCAACCAGGATATTGGAAGCTGGGATACATCTAAGGTAACGAATATGAGCCGCATGTTCAGCGGTGAAAGTGGTTGGGTTACCTCCTTCAATCAGGACATTGGTAACTGGGACACATCCAATGTAACGAATATGAGCGGGATGTTCGCCTATGACCTATCCTTCAACCAGGACATTGGCGGCTGGAATGTAGAGGCACTAACAAATGCAAATAATATGTTCGAAGGCGCAAAACTTTCAACTGCAAATTATGATGCCCTGCTCATAGACTGGGACGCACAAAATCTGCAAAGTGGTGTGACGTTTCATGGCGGCAATAGCACCTATTGCGGTGGTGAAACAGCCAGGGCCCAAATGATCAGTTCAGATGGCTGGAGCATTACTGATGCAGGAAAAGATTGTAGTACTATCACATTCAGCCTTGATTATACTGCCGGAGGAAATGGAAGCCTGACCGGAGATACCTCACAGGTAGTCAACTATGGTTCTGGCGGTACTGCGGTAGAAGCAGTTCCCGATACAGGATACCATTTTGTGGACTGGAGCGACAGCTCGACTGACAATCCACGTACGGACATCAACGTAACGGCAAATATAAACGTAACTGCAAATTTCGCAATCAATACATATACCCTGAACTACAATGCAGGAGCCAACGGAAGCATAAGCGGCGATTCTCCGCAGACGGTAAATCACGGTTCTGACGGTTCTGCGGTGGAAGCTGTTCCGGATACCGGATACCACTTTGTGTATTGGTCTGATTCTTCGACTGACAATCCACGTACAGACACCAATGTAACAGCAAATGTTAACGTAACAGCAAACTTCGCTATCGATACGTTCACTCTTGACTATGCAGCCGGCTCTGGCGGGAGTCTCAGCGGAAACGCCTCACAGTTAATCAACTACGGTTCAGATAGAACTGCTGTAACGGCAATACCTGATACCGGATATCATTTTGTTGACTGGAGCGACAGTTCGATAGACAATCCACGTACAGACACCAACGTAACAACAAATATAAACGTAACAGCAAACTTTATGTTAGCAATCATTATTCCAATTGTAAAAACTGAAGAAGCATCAAATGTTAAGGCAACTTCTGCCACGTTATATGGAACTCTGATTGATGATGGAAATGAACCATCACAATGTCGATTCGTATTTTCGAAAAATCTACAGGGAGAACCAAATTATACTTCATGGTCTGAACCTCTAAGTAGCGGCAGTGTATTTTCAATAGACCTAATAAACTTAAAGCCAAATTCCTTATATTATTTTGCGATACAGGCCCAAAATTCATCTGGTATGGCTTTCGGAGAAATAAAAAGTTTTGAGACACTGGATATGATTGAAGCTTTAATATCTTCTACTGCTGGTGGTTCAGTAGTTAATCCTGGAGAAGGTGTCTTTTTATGTGAAGCTGGTGAATATTTACAAATTAAAGCTTTGCCAAATGATCCAACGCTATTCCGATTTATTAATTGGTCTGGAACAGCAGTTGATGCAAAAAGAGTAAAAGATCCTAATTCGTACATAACGAATGTATGGATGGATGCTGACTATACAATCAGAGCAAACTTTGTTACGGATATGAACATTATATACGTTGACGATGATGCAATATATGATCCTGTTCCTTATAGTTCTGAGATAAGTGATCCTTATGAAAATGGAACAAAAGAACATCCATTTGATATGATTCAGGAAGGCATTCATGTTGCTTTGGATGGTGCTACTGTTGTTGTTCGTGAAGGAACCTATTGGGAGAATATTGAGTTTACCGGCAGGAACATCTGCGTGACGGGCTTAGATCCTAATGTCAATGAGATTACATCTTATCCGGTAATAGATGCTAATTATCTTGGTACTGCGGTCACTTTTTGTAACAAGGAAGATCCAAACTGTATATTTAAGGGATTTATAATCACTCGGGGCTTGGATGAATTAGCAGGTAGTATTTTGTGTGAGGACAGTAGTCCGACAATCTCAAACTGCGTTGTTATTGGAAACCGAGCAATGCCTGCAATTGATATATATGATCCGTACACAATAAGTGGAGTTGTTTATTGTGTTGATAGTAATGCTGTATTTATAAATTGCAGTATTAGTGGCAACTATAGCGGGCCAAATGGTGCGGCATTTTGTCTATACGATAGTAACGCAGTATTAGTTAACTGCATCTTGTGGGACAACCTGCCTCAGGAGATTATGCTGTTAGGTGAATCATATCCGAATATTACATATTGCGATATAAAAGATGGTTGGACTGGTTTGACAAATGTTGTGATAGATCCATACTTCTATAATCCTGGTTATTGGGTTGATGTAAATGATCCATATATTGTTCTTGAGCCAAATGAGCCAAATGCAATCTGGATTGATGGTGATTACCATTTAATGTCAGAAAATGGCAGATGGGACCAATACTCAGGAGCATGGGTAAATGACCTTATCACAAGCCCCTGTATCAACGCCGGAGATACAACCTACTCAGTTGACAAAGAACCTCTACCGAACGGCGGCATAATAAATATTGGTGCCTATGGCGGCACATACCAAGCCAGTAAGAAAGAAGAATAAGACAACCTTAAATACTGATTTGTTTTTGTGATTCTGTAAGTGTTTCGTTAAGTGAGCCGGAACGGAAACCCTGTAAATCTACAGTAACAAATTTAAAACCAATAGATTTCATTTTATCAATTATTTTCTGCCGGATTTCATCGGAGATTAATTTATTCAAATCTTCCGGTTTGACTTCAATTCGTGCAATAATATCATGATGACGAACACGAAATTCGACAAAACCAAGCTCTCGCATATAATCTTCTGCTTGCTCAATTTGTTTTAATCTCTCATGAGTAATTTTCAAGCCGTAGGTTATTCTCGATGCAAGACACGGCGAAGCAGGTAAATCCGAAGTAGGCAATTCAAGCTCCCTGCTTATTTGACGAATATCATCTTTAGTAAATCCCGCTTCCATCAAAGGTGACAAAACACCTTTAATATCAGCGGCCATATTACCCGGCCTAAAGTCATCTTTATCATCGAAATTACAGCCGCAGATTATATTTTCGTAATTCGTTTTAAGAGCTATTTCTCTAAGAACAGAATAAAGATGCGACTTGCAGTAGAAACACCTTTCGGGGCTGTTCACTGAATAATCCGCATCAAAAATCTCCTGAACTTTAACTTCTTCGACTTTTGCTCCGATTAATTTCGCATATTCAATAGCTCTCTTATATTGTGTCCCGGATAGAGACGAACTAACTCCGATACAAGCCAGAACATTCTCAGAGCCGAGTAAATCTACGGCTACCTTAAGAAGAAATGTACTATCAACTCCGCCGGAATAGGCGACAATTGCTTTGTTAAGCTTTTTCAGGTTTCGTTTAAGTAATTCGTATTTTTCATCAATTTTCATATTCGTCACTCTTATTTAGGTACAAAAGGCGAGAGTTCACGAAGTCGACTGATAATTGGAGGAACTTTCTCAATCGTATAATCAATCTCGTCTTCTGTGTTATATTTGCTTAGACTAAAACGTATTGATCCATGAGCCGCGGTAAATGGAACCCCCATAGCTCTCAGGACATGACTTGGCTCAAGCGAACCGGAAGTACAGGCCGAACCGCTGCTGGCACAAATTCCAAACTGGTCGAGCATTAACAAAATCGCTTCTCCTTCGATATACTCAAAACTGATATTGGTCGTATTGGGAAGCCTGTTTTTCGTGTCACCATTTACCATGCTATCGGGACATTTTGCCAAAATTTCTTTTTCAAGTTTATCCCTAAGCTTTTTAACTTTATTATTTTCCAGTTCAATATTTTCTTGTGCAATTTCGCATGCTTTTCCCAATCCAATTATACCCGGGACATTTTCTGTGCCTGCTCTTTTGCCGGATTCCTGGTGACCACCTAATTGATACGGCGAAAGCCTTGTTCCTTTTCTGATATAGAGAACGCCAACTCCTTTCGGGCCATGAAGTTTGTGACCTGAAATGCTCAATAAATCTATATTACTTTTCGATAAATTAAGAGGAATCTTTCCTATCGCCTGGACTCCATCGGTATGAAGGACCGCACCTTTTGCTTTGACTATTTGAGCGATTTTCTCTATTGGGAAAATAACGCCTGTTTCGTTATTGGCGTACATAATAGTAACGATTGCGGTATCATCATCAATCTGCTGGTCAAGTTCAGACAAATCGAGCTGGCCATCTTTATCCACACTTAATTCAATAACAGAATAGCTGCGATTTTCTCTTTCTCTGCAAACAGTTAAAACCGCGGGGTGCTCGACTCTGGTAGTAATAATAGTTCGTTTATTCGGCACTGCTGCTAATGTGCCTTTAATCGCCGCATTGTCACTTTCAGTTCCGCCGCTTGTGAAAATAATCTCACTCGGCTCACAACCGAGAAGCTGTGCTACCTGCTCACGTGCACGAGCTATTTTATGGCCGATCTGGCCGCCAAAAGAGTGCATACTCGATGGATTCCCATACAACACGCTGAAGTATGGTTTCATTTCCTCAAGCACCTGTTCATCCATCTTTGTTGTCGCGTTATTATCAAAATATATAGTTTTCATGTCCGTATTCCGAATATATTATAATTTCGTTAATTTATTCCTGGTGATTATGAGGTTGTGCAGCAGAATCATCTTTTTCTTCGACAAATAAATCCTCAGATACAAATTCCCTAAGTCTTGCTTGCACTACATCTTTCATCGTAAACTCAGCAAGGTGACATTGTGCGCACATACCTCTGAATGCAACGATAACTTTGTTACCTTCAACATCGATGAGTTCAATATTACCGCCATGTTCGCGCAAAAGAGGCTTAATTTGCTCATTAATAGTTTGCTGAACCAACTGTATTTTTTGAATATTAGTTAGTTTTCCTGCTTTATGAGGTGTAACAGATTTATGTGTGCTAATTTTTTCGCCTTTTACACTTTCAATGATTTTTTCTATTTCACCTTTACATCCGCCGCAGCCGCCGCCTGCTTTGCAGTAATTCGTGACTTCTTCTACGGTCGAAAGATTATTATCTCTAATTACTCTTTCGATTTCCTTATCTGTCACGCCGAAACAGGTACACACTACATTACCTTCGAGTTCGTGTTTTTGAGTGCTGCCTGTTTTATAATTTTCTATCGCGGCTTCGAGTGCTTCTTGTCCCATGACAGAGCAATGCATCTTCTGTTCAGGTAAGCCGCCGAGATAATCGGCAATATCTTTATTCGTAACGTTCATCGCTTCTTCTAAAGTTTTACCTTTAATCAGCTCGGTCAAAACGGATGAAGAAGCAATCGCACTTGCGCAACCAAATGTTTTAAACTTCGCGTCTTCGATTTTTCCGTCTTTACCAAGTTTAAACGTCAATTTCAAAGCGTCGCCGCAAGCCAGCGAACCAACTTCACCAACGCCGTCCGCGTTTTCAATTTCTCCTACATTACGAGGATTGAAAAAATGGTCTCTAACTTTATCTGTATAATCCCACATAATTCCTTACTTCCTTTATAATTTCTAATAAATAAGTTTAACTTATACTCTTATGTCATTCCGCACTTACAGGCTGTGTCACAATTTAATTTATGTACATTCTGTTTTACTAGCATAGCATTTGCAAATGCACACTTTTGTTTTCAACAGCTGA
>JAFGPS010000029.1 GCA_016936075.1 Sedimentisphaerales bacterium
AAAATGGCTGAAGCAATTAAATATACAGATATTAAACCGGCGGAAAGCTGCCGCTATGACGGCATGTCGATGGGCGAAGTTATGCTCAGACTTGATCCGAGAGATATTCCGACTCCAAGAGTAAGAGATAATGTCAGGATTTCACAGGGCGGCGGCGAAACAAACGTAGCCTGCGGCCTGGCATATACTTTCGGCCTGCGAGCCGCTGTTCTGACCGCCCTTGTTGACGATGTAATTGGACATAACATCAGAAACCAGATGAGAGAACTCGGTGTCGATACGAGCAAAATCATCTGGTGGAATACGAACAGTGACGGCTCGGAATATTCTACAAACAAAAAAGGAACTATTTGCAACGGTGTAAGTTTTACATATAACGGCGCAGGAGTATTACCTTCCGATACAACATACTATCGAGGAAACTCAGCGGCTACAATGCTCAAGCCCGGCGATTTCGATTTCGATGATTTGTTCGGAAAGCAAGGCGTAAGAGTTTTCAATACAGGTGGAATCCTGACTTTAATCGGCCCGAAAACTGGCGAGCTCGCAATTGAAGCGGCACAGAAAGCAGCCGAGTACGGAACTTTCGTTTCAGCGGATTTAAATTACAGGTCAAAAGTCGAGCCTGACAAAAATAAAGCAAAAGCTATAAACCAGAAACTTGCGCCATATCTCGGAATGCTTGTCGGTAATGATTCCGACCTTGCGGATGCATTAGGCTACGAAACAAAATTTGCGAAAAAAGCTACTTTTGCCGAATGGGCTGAATCTTACAAGCAAACTGTTTTGAGAGTCGCGAAAGATTTGCCCAACTTGAGCCTGATAGGAACACAGTGGCGCGGTGCTCACAACGCGGATATGATAAGCTGGGGGGCGATTCTTTACGATGTAAAGAACGAAACTTTCTACGAAGCTCCCGTTCGCGAAAATGTCCCGATCAGGGACAGAACAGGAGGCGGCGATTCGTTTGCTTCCGGTGTACTCGCGGCGTTGTTAAAAGGCAAGGACCTTGAAACCGCGGTAAACTGGGGAGCCGCTCACGGAGTGCTCGTTCAGGAAACTCCCGGTGATGTGACATGTGTTGAAGAAAAAGAGATTATCGCAGAAGTCAACAGAGCGCTTAAAGGTGGTGGTGTTAAAGCTGTTCGTTAAATAATTAAAAATCAAAAGGGAAAATCACAATTAAAGAAGAAATCCAGCACTTAAAAATAAGTGCTGGATTCCACAATTTTTATATTTAATATTTGATATTTTAATTTTTAAGCGGATTTATGGTCGAGGAATCCTTCGAGCTTTCTTGCTCGAACCGGGTGTTGAAGTTTGCGAATCGCTTTGGCTTCAACCTGTCTGACTCTCTCGCGGGTAACCTTGAAAATTCTTCCAACTTCTTCGAGAGTGTATGTATAGCCGTCACCAATGCCGTAACGCAATTTTATAATCTCGCGTTCACGATAAGAAAGTGTTTTCAGGACCGAATCGATTCTGTCTTTTAACATTTCCTGCGTAGCTGAAGCTACCGGAGAATCGACATCATCATCTTCGATAAAGTCACCGAAGTAGCTGTCGTCACTTTCACCGATAGGTCTGTCCAGGCTTATCGGGTGCTTCGAAATTTTCATAACTCTGCGAGTTTCGCCTACGCTCATTTTTGCTTCTTCGGCGATTTCCTCGATTGTTGGTTCGCGTCCGAGTTTCTGGTGCAGAGATTTGCTGGCCGTTCTGAGCCTGCTCATTGTCTCTATCATATGAACGGGAATTCGAATCGTTCTGGCATGGTCCGCTATCGCGCGGGTTATAGCCTGTCGAATCCACCATGTTGCGTATGTACTGAATTTATAGCCTCTTCGATACTCATATTTATCTACGGCTCTCATAAGGCCGGTATTGCCTTCCTGTATCAGGTCAAGAAAGCTTAAACCCCTGTTACGGTATTTCTTGGCAATTGAAACAACCAGTCTCAGGTTGGCACTTGAGAGCAAACGTTTTGTACTTTCGTATTGCGTAAAGACTCTATCGAGAATATTGAGTCTTTTATCGAGCTGTTTTGGCGTCTCCAGTACTAAATCCTGAAGTCCTTTAAGCTCTTGCTGCATGGCTTCGATATCTTCTTGAGTTATCTGGCCGCTTGGTCCAGCGGTAATGTTTTTTTCCAACTGATGCATTTTTTCACAAATACCGTGAAGTTTGTTTTTAATAGGCTGAATCCTACTGGTTCGCAGACTAAGCTCCTCAAGAAGAGTCGCAATTTTACGTTTGATTCTTCGTGATTTTTTTAATTCTTCTTTTACTGCTTCACTTTCCTGATCCTGCGTTTCCATCATCTGCTTAAATAATCCCTGATTAATCTTAAGAAGTTTTTCTACAGTCTGAAGATTTACTGGGATACGTTTTTTGATTATATTCTTTGTCAGAGGAGGTTCGGTTCCAACCTTAATCGTCCTGTCAAACGACATAGTACCATTGTGTACATATTGAAATAATTCCACGGCACTTCGTGCGCAATAATCGCTTTGAAGCATTTTCCTTCTGAACGCCATCCTTGCAATTTCTATTTTCCGAGCGAGTGTAATTTCCGATTTTCTTGTCAGGAGCGGTATCTGTCCCATTTGTGTAAGATACATTCGGATCGGATCATCAATTCGCCTTGAAGCCTCTTCACCGACAAGCTGTCTTTCAAGAATCTCATCGTCGTCTTTGAGTTCACCTTCCAAATCCGGTTCCTCATCAACCATATCTTCATCGAAATCCTCGTCGCCATCCTTATCGAGACCACGAGAGTCTACGTCGGCTTCATCGATCAGGTTTATTCCTTTTTCATCCAGAGTAGCCAATAATTTGTCCAGGCGTGCAGCACTGATGGCATCTTCAGGCAAGTCATCGTTAATTTCCTCATATGTAAGGTATCCTTTTTTCTCACCTTTTTTTATAAGCATTTTAATTTGCTGCTCAGGATCCTTGATTTCACTAATATCCTTAATTTCATCTTCGACCACAGGATTATCGATTTGTTTTTCTTTACTCTTTGTTTTTTTTCTTGCCACTATTGAGTTCCTTCAAATAGGTTCTATATGCTTCACAAACAATTCTTATTTTATAACGCCGCTAAAAAATTTGTTTTTTTGTGGTAATATAAATTGTTACTCTTATAAATTTTACGTTCCCATATGTTTATTGTTCGTTAGGTCATACCAACGATATACGGATTTTCCTTTCCCCTGTCTTTATAAGCATTAAGCATTTTATCCTCACGCTCAGCTTTAGTTTTTATTGATTTGCTTTTCTTAAGTTCATTATGTGATTTGATAGTTTTAAGTGCATCTGCAAGCCGAGGTTCGTAGTTCCCTTTTTTCTCGCCAGCATGCGACAGTTCCATAAGAGTTGCACTCAATTCCACTGATTCGGTCCTTGCCAATATTTCTTTTATAGAAATATTCGATCCTTCGTCTAAAGTTTTGAACAAAACTGAAGCAACGCTTCCCAATACCGGAATATCAAATACAGCTATAGCAAGCTGCTCTCGAACATCTTCATATAATGCCGGCTTATTGATAAGAACTTCCAGTACTTCGCGTTGAGCGGCTGCATATCGTCCTTTGCCGTAATCTACCCTGGGAACATTACGTTCACTTGCTTGCCTTGTAGCAGTGATTGCTGCCTGTCTTATACGCCTGTTGAGCTCTATAGTAATCTGCTTGCTGTCAAGACCGATAATTTTCGATATCTGGTTTACTCGCAGTCCGAACTCTATTGCAGGGACGTTTCCTGCATGAAAACCTGTTGCAATTGACTGCAAATACTCCTCAATCGCGGATTTCTTTCCTGCAACCGTTTCCTCATTACTGAACTTCTCTTTGAGCCGGTCCCATTTGAACTGAAAAACATCAATTGCATCTTCCATCAGCTTTTCAAACGCCTCTTTACCTGATGTCAAAATAAAATCGCAGGGATCTTTCCCTTCTGGTATTGATGCAATTTTTATATCTACCTTTTGTGACAGACAAACATCGAGTGCCCTATTGGCCGCTTCGATGCCTGCCGTATCGTTGTCATATATTAAAATTACTTTTTTTGCGTATCGTCTCAGGATTCTTCCATGTCCTGTCGTAAAACTCGTACCAAGTGTTGCGACTACATTTTTATAACCAAACTGATGCGGTATAATACAATCTGTATATCCTTCGACCACTACCGCAGTACCTGTTGAAACAATTTCGTGTCTGGCCTGTTCGAGACCATACAACGTATTGCTTTTATCAAAGAGTACTGTTCCCGGCGAATTTACATATTTTGCCCCTGTACCATCAAGCGTCCTGCCTCCAAAACCAATCACCCTGCCAGTCACATCTGTAATTGTAAACATAAGACGATTGACAAACTTATCCATGTTCTGTGCTACAACCAAACCAGCCTGCTCCAGGAATTTATAAGGCACTTTATCCGATTTAGCTTTCCCGATTAAATCATCGTTAGAATTAGCGGCATATCCTATACGCCATTTTTCTATGCTTTCCTGACTAATTTGCCTCTGGGCCAAATAATCACGTACAGTTTTGCCTTTAGTCGCATCGTTCAGATTAGTCAGGAAATGTTTCGCTGCCCAATCATTAACTTTTGCAAGTTTGTTCGGATCGACATCCGCCTGAGAGTTTGAAAACGCCATGCTTTTGGAGGCAGATTTAAATTGTGTATTTCTTGTTGGAAGTTTTATTCCTGCACGTTCGGCTAATCTTTCAATTGCCTGTGGAAAGCTGAGATTCTCTCGCATCTGGATAAATTTAAATACATCGCCCCCGGCACCGCATGCGAAACACTTAAAAATCTGTTTAACATTGCTAACGTTCATACTTGGCTTATGATCATCGTGAAAAGGACAAAGCCCAACCATTTCATGCCCTTTTTTTTTCAAGCTCACATGTTCACTTATAACATCAACTATGTCATTTGCCTGCTGTATTTCCAATACAATTCTATTGTCAAACATCCCTGCCATAATAATATAATACCACCAAAAAAGCGGGTTTTTTTGCTACACCTCCCGAGAAGGCCGCATCTGGCGGCTACCCCAAAACTGCTTAGAGAATGTGTCTTTCAACTATATTAATATACTTATAATCTCAAAAAAGTCAAGTCGGCCTTAAAAAAGGCCCTTTTAATACTAATAAACGCCACTACCACTCTTATGGACATTTAGTAGTATCATACTTTTGCATATTTATAAATGCATTTCAAATGAAAATAAAATAGAAATTTTTATAAAATCCACATTTTTTTTGTAACTAAGCACCTGTTTAAGCGTCTATATATGTAGAGATTAATAAAAAAATAATATGAGGGCATAAAGCTATAAATATGTATAAAGAAGATGACATTTTGATAGGCCGAAAGGCAAAGGATGAAACCGAGGATTTCATCAATGAACACCTCGAGAATCCTGAACAGGGTTGGCCGACATTCCGTTTCAATACTGGTGAGTCTTTGAATGACTATAAAGAACTCAAACACAATAAACACAATGCTATGCTAAACTTGTTTTTTATTTAATATTGGAATAGACAGGAGTATTTTTAAACTACAATTAGTTTTATAAAGTTTCCTTTTGTTTGCTGCGGCGTTTTCGTCGTTGCTTTTGTTTGCGGATTTTTTCTGCTTTAAGCGAGGCTGGACTTTGTTTACCTAACTTTTCCTCTTCGATAAGCTCGCATAATCTTTTTCTGGCGTAATATCGATTCAGTCTCTGGGTACGATCTTTCTGCATTTTTATTTCATGCCCACTCGGAACATGCCTGAGCTGTACGCAACTCGATGTCTTGTTCACATGTTGACCACCCGGTCCGGAAGAACGAATGAACTTCTCCTCAATATCTTTCTCCTGAATACCAAGCAAAGACATTCTTTTTTCAAGCTCATCCTGTTTTTTTTGAGTTACACCAAAATCCATATTCGTGTCATGGGCATCTTGCCCATGAATGCATGGGCTGGAAGCCCATGTTATAACGGCAAATCGAAGAATGATTTGCTGGTTTGAGTTACGGCTGCCGCAAAATCTTCAAGCTCCATATTTTTCAATTCAGCTAAATATTTCGCCATATGAATCATAAGCGCAGGCTCGTTCACTTTCTGCTTTCTCATCGGCTCAGGTGACATATAAGGACAGTCCGTCTCAATCATCATCCTTTCAACCGGAACAACCTGAGCCGCTTTACGAATTGTATCGGCATTTTTAAATGTTACTACGCCGGTGAATGATGCATAAAAACCGTAATCGAGAATAATTCTTGCCCGTTCCGCGGTTTCGCTATAGCAATGAAATACCACACCTTTTAGATTACCATTGAGCCGAATGAAGTTGTCGAGGATTTCCATTGTATCATCGAAAGCTTCCCTTGTATGAATTATCACAGGCAAATTCATTTCACGAGCGATATGCAAATGAGCTTCAAAAGTCCTTCTCTGTTCAGACTTCTTCGATAAATTGTAATGAAAATCCAGCCCGGTCTCGCCAATAGCAATTACCTTCTCGTTGGCGGCAAGTTGTTTTAATTCGGTTACAATTTCGCCATTCAATTGATCAGCATAATGAGGATGAACACCGATAGCGGCATACATATTCTCAAATTTGCAGGCCATATCAACCGCTTTTTGATTATGCTCCGGGTCTGTACCGACATTTATCCAACCAGCCACACCAGCTTCTCTGCTGCGAGCCAGAACGTTTTCAATATCACCCGCTAAAGGCTCATATACCAAATGACTATGTGTATCTATCAATTCTATCATGCTCAATAGTATAACAGAAGCAAGCAAACATAATCCAGTGTTAAGTCCACCTGTTCTAAAATTTCATGCGGCTTCTGAGACCAAATACAATTGCAGGTGATTCGCTTTTTAGGCCGCCCGGATGCATTACAACCTGAATGTCCGGGCTGATTTCCATATTCTTATTTATTTTAATTTTGTAATAAGTTTCAATAAGGTCTATTTCTCGCGCATCTGTACTGGGTAGTCCTTCATAACTTCGCAAGCCATGAGCATAACCAATACCAAAGACATCGTTCTTACGACTTTCGAAAAGACCAACAATCTCGCCGCCATAACTGCAAAAATTCTTTTCCTCATTGACCTTGTCACCAGCCCATCCATAACGGAAGAAACCAGTCAGTTTTTCTGTAAGCTGCTGGTCAAAACTTACTGCAATACCTGTATTATTTCGTTTAGTTTTGCTGCTGCCGTCCAAATAGGCCTTATCCTCTGATTCGTGCCAGAGCATGAAACGATAAGTTCCCCTCTTTTCGGAAAAACCTGGACGTATGCCAATTTCACCAATACTGAAATATTCCGGATCATCACCAAAGGTAGTATTAAATCCTGTTTCCCTGCTGCTGGCTTTTGCGTCACCTATATAGGCCTCTGCATACCAGAATGGCGACGGGTCATATTGTACACGTACACCAAGCCCTTTACTTGGAAATGGGATATTGTCGGTCTGAACTAACGGATACGCATAAAACTGGTCCTTGTATTCGTTTGCTACTGCCGAGTGGTCAAAATAATCTATCGAGTCGATTTTGCCTATATCAATAGTAAGTAACCTGTCGAAGCTGGTAAACTCAACGAACAACTTATCAATAATAAAAGCGTAATCTCCTTTTACACCTTCATTCAAATTAAAAAAGCTGCCGACTTTGCTATCGGTCACACCATGTCCAAAGGAAGATTGTGTAGATATTTCGAGCAGAGCATAATCGCCGAGCCCCTCGCTGTGCTTTTTGGCACCAAGAAGATAGCATATATCGAAGTCATACAAACCAGAAATTCTGTCGGAATTTTTATCATTGACCCCACCAAATGAACCCTGCCAATAATGTGTAAGACTCAAAGATGTTTTATAATCTCCCGGTGATATCGTGCCAATATCGGGGACATCGCACATATTTTTCTCTGCATAAACAAAATTACATAAAAAAACAACAATCAATACATTTACAAAAAGAAGGATTCTTTTTCTCGCCACAATTTTCCACCTTAATAATAGTTCATTTTCATTTTGCTAAATATAGCCGCTTATTATTTGCCTGTCTAAGTACCGCTCTCGACAAATGTAGCCGTTAATATATCATCGACGCGTTTAGAAGTAAAGGAAAATTCTTTGTTTCCATTAGCAAAATACTTTGATGACATATCCACGAATTCCACAAGATTTAATGAGGTTATATTAGTATCATTAAATTTCATGAGAATATCTTTTTCCCTTATTTTATCAGGTGAATTTTTAAGTATTTCATCCGCAATAGTTTCTGTTTCGTTTGGATCAGCTTTCCCATATATAAGTTTTAATCTTACACAATAATCTCAGGAACCAAAATCACTACCTATTTAAGCTGGTTGAGTCGTGTAATTACACTCTCTGTCAAATCCATGCACCCGCCGCTGTAAAGAACTTTACGTGTCTTTAAGGCAACAGTAAATTCATCTGGACTTTCGGTAGATATTTCTGATTCTTCTATTGAAAGTACTAAATACAAATCTTTTTCAGCACCTATTTCGTTAGCAATTTTCATAATTTTATTATACAACTTTATGTGCTATATTTGGCTTTTTAGAATCAACTCCTGTCGATTAACTTCCTGCATATTTAAGTCCTGTTCTTTTTGAGCTCCTTCACGAAACTTACGTAAATATTCAGGGGAACCAACTTTATAAATTCTGGAAGCAACCTCTTCTTCAATAGCCAGAATATCTTTTTTAATTTCTGCCTGCTCTATCAATATTGCTTGCCTTTCTTTTCCCAATTCTTCTGAATATGTTTTCGTAGCATCACATTCCATTAACACTTTCTCAATATTAACTACACCAATCCTGGAAATTGGGCTATTCGTTTGAGCATCCGTATATTCATGGCTAAAGAATAAAATCCCCGGAACCAACACACATATTATAATAATCATTTTCGTTTTCATAAATAATCCCTTCAAAAGTTACTTATAAATCGATATTTCATTCATATTAAATTTTCATGTTATTCTTCAAATACTTTTAATTACAAATAACGCGTTTAAACAATTATTAAAACAATAAACAAATATACTTTCCTCATTTTTTACTCCTTTAATCCCTATTTTGCTCTAAGTCCTGTTTCGTAAATTCTACGATAAATACCTCGTCGCCGCGTTTGAATGTAAAGATTATTTCATTATTTTCATCTGCTGAAACAGGCAGATTCATAAGTTCAGCGACATTTAAGGAGGATATGTCATAATGATTTATCATGAAAAGAACATCTTTTTCCCTGATTCCTTTTTCATATGCCAAACTATTAGGATCTATTATTTCTACTGCATGGCTTCTTGAATTTATTGTGAATCGTGTATCCCCCAGGATAATGTGAATCGGAGGTTGCTTATCATAATTATTTCCTTTTTTAAAATACATTATTTTATTTGGAAAATCAAACGTCACTATATGGCGTGATAAAAAATCATATCCAAGGATAGATTCATTGTTCTTTTGGAACATAATATTTTCATATTCATAATTACCCAGAGAAAAGCTGTTCACTATTTTTCTATTTTGTGATGCTTCGTTATCAGTAGTAATATTTTCGTCATCCGCAAACACCGGGTATTCTGATTTAACTTTTTTGAATAATTTCGTGTTTAATGCATTTGTAGTATACCAGCCACTATCAATTAAAAATTCGGCTTTTGTGTTATCAGGCAGATTACCGGTTACAAAAAATCTTTTATTGGAAAATAATGGATTTTTCATTTGTATTGCTTCGCCCCATTCAGGATGAGTATTTTCTTTAGGCTTAAACATTGAAAATAAATCAAATTCCTGCTTTCCTTTGAAAAATGTCACTTTACCATTATCGAAATCTATCTGAACAATGTACTTTTTCAAAATGTCCATCCCGATAATACCCCTGTATTTAATTGGAGTTTTACTTCCAAACCACAAATCACAATCCAATACACCAATCAAATTTAAATCATTAAATTTTAAGGGGCCGAGACTTGCATCCGGATACCTGTAATATTCTATTTTTGCTTTTCTGCCGCGCGCAAGTGTTGCACTTTTAGGCCATAAAAAGCGATTTCCAAGTTTATCTTTAAATGAATCGTCAAAAATAGTTCCGGTTGCTCCGGTATCGAGAAGGAATGGATACTCCTGACCTTTGAACTGGACTGGCAAAATTATCTTGCCTTCATCTATAGAAAAATCGAATTCAGCAAGAACCTCCGGAGCGGCTACAACTTTCGTTTGACCAGTCTGGCAGCCGGATAGAAGTAGGTTACTTGAAATAATTATTATAGCGATAGATAAACTGGATTTTTTCATTTTATTTTCCATATAATAAAACCGCATGTTTCTTTTTATCATAATAGACGTTAAATGCGCAGGAATGTTACACTTTTTTGGGAAAATGTCCAAAATAATTCGGAAAGATGTATTTTATGGAAAAAAGATGTAAAAATAGAGAATGGTGTGCACAGCACACCCTACGAAAAATGAAGTTTGTGCTATGCCCACCAATTATAGTTTATTTTCGTATTTCTTCGATGAATGCGTTTATGTTTTCCGTAGAGACATTTTGCGGCATACCTCCGCCGCAGGATGCGATAATGCGAGTTTTATCTTCGAGAGAATCGAGCATTTTTCTTGCGGCCGCTTTTACATCGTCTGGTGTACCCGCGGCTAAAACGTCACGTGGCGGAATATTTCCCAGAAGGGAAACTTTGTCACCAACGAGTTTTTGCATTTGAGCTATGTCATGGTCACTGCTGAAATTGAAAAGATTGATACCAATTTCGCCAAGGTGAGGTGCGCAAACGAGTCCGGGTGCATCGTTGTGGAAGAATTTCACGCTTACATCAACGCAATTGTAAACTTTCTGCAAATAAGGCTTAGCAAAATTTATAAAATCCTGCTCGCCTATAAAGCCTACAATATCGTCAAGAAGTAAAATTCCATCTATTGTCGGGAACACCTGAACCTGCAAACGAATCCAGTCAACGAGGAAATCTGAGATTATATCGAGAAGTTTTTTTATCTTGTCCGGCTCCAACTGCGATGCCATGAGAAACTCAGTCGTACCCATGAGAAAAGATGCGATATTTAGCGGCCCGCGAGCAATTGCAAATCTGATTTTATGTCCGGCTTGCTCGATTTGTTTTTGTGTATGTTTGAGCCTGCTGATAACAAACGGGAGCATGCCGTCACAGGCAGGATCAGGTTTTACTATATCATCTATGTCACTCGTACTTTTGATAATTGGGAAAGCATATGGAAATTCATCTGCTTTCCATGAGCATCTGGAACCGAAAGCGGAAGGTTCTGTACACATCCCGTACTCGGACCAGAAGCCTGGCAGAAACATTGCATCGGGAAATGTTTTTATCGCTTTCATATTCGCGTCGAACCACATCTGATCGCTGGAATAATAATCCATAATTGTCATGCCAGCCCAGCCGGGAAGCCACGGGCTATCGATAATAAAACCAACCGGAACCGGGTCAATTTTTTTGCCGTTTATTACATCAAGAAGTAAAGACCATTGCTCTTCTGTCATTAAAATTTTCTCCAAACAATATTGATATTCAAAAAACCATCCCCAAGCTGCGCTTGAGGCTGCCACCCATTGCCCAAAAAGGTATTACCTTCACGGGAATGACAGTGATATTTTAATTATTTTTTACAGATTCAGGAATCGGCATTTTGCTGAAACCCTGGAAATACTGAATACAAGTGTCACGCCACTTTGCCGAATCAATTACATGCTGATTAAGTTTTGCAGTGACATGGTCAAATATTTCAGGGTCAACTTTATCTTTCATCGATTCCCATGTTTTTGCCATCTGCTCAACATAATCAGTTCCCTCATAATATTTCACACAAAGCTCATCCCACAAGGTTCTTCCTGATTTCATTTTATAATCCCATGCGACATGATGGAACCAGAGCAGATACTTGTCTGGGCAAGTTTCTATATTATCGAATATTTCTTTCCAGGGTGAGAAATACTGACTTGTAAAATCGCTTCCTGTTGAGCTTCTATCGAAACCAATTCCATTTTCATCGGCTTTATTATAATAAGCAGGTGTCCAGTCGATACGAGATGCACGTGAAATTTGCGGCCCAGGTCCGTAATGGGAATTATCCATCTGATGATGAAGCCCGAGCGGCTCCTGATAATTTATGCACGCTTCCCATGTCCCCATCATCATTGTCTTTATAGTATTGATTGCGTCACTGTCAGTTGTTATTGACATTTTAATCCAGTCTTCCGCGATTTCTTCTGCGGTCAATTCGTGGTCCCATGCGAGACGGCCGTATGCAAACCAGTTCGATTGAGCAAAGAAATGGCCGCACCAGTTTCTATCGTCACCTGTATTCGATACACCTGCAATACCGGTCAATTTGTTATCATGAACTGAGCCGTCGATTACCTTTGCCATTGTTGAACCTTCGCCTTTGGCATAAGTATCGAATTCCAGATACTCTTTCCACATAGGAGCAAGATAAACCAAATGAGTTGACCATCCAAGATATTCCTGAGTGACCTGAAGCTCGGCCATAACTGGGGTATGTACCATTGCACCAAATAAAGGTTGTACCGGCTCGCGCGGCTGAAAATCAACCGGGCCGTTCTTGGCCTGAACCAGAACATTAGATTTGAATTGCTCATCGAGCGGCATAAATTCCATATAAGCACGTTTAGCCCTGTCTGGGTCGACATCAGGGTCATAAACAAAAGCACGATACATTACTATACCGCCATAAGGTGCAATCGCATCGGCGAGTAAATTTGCTCCGTCGGCGTGTGTCTTGTCATAATCCTGTGGTCCGGGCTGGCCTTCGGAATTTGCTTTTACAAGGAAGCCTCCGAAATCGGGAATATATTTGTAAATTTCCTGGGCCTTATCTTTCCACCATTCTATAACAGTTGGATCCAGAGGATCAGCGGTTTGTAGCGGCCCTATTCCATTTTCAGTTTTCATCTGTGATGGCAAGGTATATCTTATGGAAAGATATACTTTAATCCCATAAGGTCTGAAAACGTCTGCGAGTTTTGCTATTTTTTTCAGATACTCTGTAGTGAAGAAAACGGCGTCGGAATTTACATTGTTCAATACACTTCCATTGATACCAAGTGACGCATTTGCTCTTGCATAATCGGTATATCTGGAATCGACTGTATCAGGAAGTTCATCCCACTTCCAGAGTGACTTTCCTGCATAACCTCTTTCAATCGAGCCATTACGGTTGTCCCAATGATTGAGAACACGTATTTGAATTTTTGGCTTTGAAGATATATTAAGATTATCAAGTGACTTTCCCGTTTGCATCATGCGTAACAAGTCGAATGTACCGTAGAGCAAGCCGATATCCTTGCCTGAGGCTATTATAATGCAGTCTTTATCATCGACACGCAGGTTCTTAATGATGAATTCTTCATCGCCAAGTTCTTTGAGAGTATAAATAGCAAGTGTACCATCTTTTTCAATTGAATCACTGAAAGAAATATCTTTTCCAAGCATGCCCGACAAGCCTTTTTGCAATTCATCTTTAATAACTTTGCAGGTTGGCGAATCACCCATCACAACAACAGATGAAATAGCGGCCTGATATTCTGATAGCTTTTGTGAGTCGCTGATTTTATTATACTTGAGCCACAAATCGTAGCCGTCGTCAGCAAATGAGTGATTGATTGAGCCGCATAAAAGAATGATAAAAGCCAACATTGCGATTTTGAACATTTTTTTCGGTTTCATTTTGATTACCCCTGTCCTGAATTTCATTATCCTTTGTTGTCTTACTTTAATCTGTAAACACATATTATTTTACAACTAAAGATAATATCATAAGGGGAAAATACAAAAAAATCAAAACTAAAAAAATGCAAATTGACGCAATGTTAGCACAAATAGTTAAAGATTTTACAGGTTTTCACAGACTTGCTTATAATGACGAAAACGCAAGCACGAATGAAGAATAAAATCATTTATTCCGAAACAACCTTTTCAATATCTAATCCTTTAATTTAATTCTACTTTTACATACCATTTCAATCCTGAGGTAACGTCTTAAACTCAAAATACTCAAACGAAGCATCTACTTCAGGTGCAGTAGAAGTAATATAGTTACTGGTAAATATTCCAATACGAGTTATAGGAAAAGGAAGACATGGATAAGTATGATCTCTACTACCACGATATATCTGCAAAGGAATAAAAGTTTCCCCATCGGTACTATTATAAAACTCATAAACTTCGCCTCTTTTGATTATCCTCATCCACATAGTCTGTGGAGTCCGATCAGTCAGATACCAGTTATACTCTGAACTTCCATAAATCTGAGTTCCTACTGTAAAAAGAGGCCCGTATCCATAGGGAGTATCCTTGCCGTATTCGTAAACATATTTTAAATAATTGTCTTCATCATTCCAGAGAAGCAAACCCGCCTGGTTCCATACGTCCCTGAGATTGAAATTAGAAATACAGGTAGTTATCTGAAAATCCATTAACTGTGATACAGGAAAATCGAGCAGGAAAACATTGTGGTAGTTAGTATATGTAAATTCGAACGAGCCGCTCTGAGTTGTGACCGTTAATGTACCGGGACGCTTTGTTAAGGACCAGTGACTTTCATCTTCATTAAGAATGTCCCAGGACAAATCTAAAGCTTCGTTAAAATCATCGAATAAATACGCAATTGGAAGCGGCTCAAGTTCCGGGCATACACAATTGCAATCGCAAGTATTCGTGTCAGGATTATACACGCAATTACAATCGCATATATCAGCATCCGCAATCGTATCATCAGGAACTTCCGGTATATTCGGCTCTTCCGGAATATTGGGTTCTATTGGTGACACCCTGAATTCAACAAACTCAAACGAAGCGTTAACTTCTTCTGCACTGATTGCACTTCCATTATTAGCAAAAACACCAATTTTTGTAATTGGAAAAGATGGGCATGGAATAATATTTTCATCATCTTCTTCAGAATACCATTTTGTCAAAGGTTCAAATTTTTCTCCATCAATACTATTGTACAATTCACATAAGTCACCTCGTTTGATTATCCGAAGCCACATTTTCTGAGGATATTGCTCTGTTTCGTACCATTCGTAAACAGGGTATCCATCAGTCTCAGTCGCAGTGGTAAAATGAAGACCTCTCCCCGGAGCATCATTTCCGTATTCATAAACATATTTCAAAAAGTTATCTTCATCATAAAAAAGCATCAAACCTGCCTGGTTCCATATGTCATTCGGTTCGAAATTCGATATACATGTTGTGACCTGAAAATCCAGTGCCTGAGATACTGGAAAATCAAAGTAAAAAAGATTTTTCAAATCATCATTTTCTCCTTCGTAAGTACCGCTTTGAGTTGTGAGTGTCATTGTCCCGGGCACTTTTGTGAATGACATATGCGTAAAATCAAAATCATCACAATGCCAGTTTATTGAAAGAGCTTCGTTAAAATCTTCGAAATAATAAGCAACATTAAGCTGCTCAGGTTCTTCACATACGCAATTGCAATCGCATGTATTCGCGTCTGGATTATAGACACAATTACAATCACATATATTAGAATCATAAATTGCATTTCCTTCGCAAATACTGAAACATAATAATCCAAGAATGAAAATCGCTATCGACCTGTTCATAAAAAAACCTCTCATTTTAAATTTCTCACGTAATCCTCAAAGATTTCTGCAATTCCCTACAAGATCGACACTAATACCCGTCACTCCTGTGCCGTAACATTCTCTATACCGATGATTTTATAATAGACACAAAA
This sequence comes from Sedimentisphaerales bacterium, assembly GCA_016936075.1. Lineage (GTDB taxonomy): Bacteria > Planctomycetota > Phycisphaerae > Sedimentisphaerales > Anaerobacaceae > JAFGPS01. The sequence goes on from JAFGPS010000029.1 coordinate 15,808, forward strand.
AAAGAAAAAATCAACAAAAAAATATCCACCAGATAAAATTTTGGTGGATATTTAGTAAATCTCTTCAAACTTGCTATTGAGCTATAACAAGTTAAATACTCTGTATTTTTAATTAATACTATCGACCATTCTAATCTTATGGCACAACCGGTTCTTCAGGTAACGTCTTAAACTCGAAATATTCGAACGAAGCATCAACATGCGCTGCACTTTCACTGGTATAATTACTTGTAAAAATACCAATACGTTCTATGGGGAAAGGAAGACATGAAAGTGTATAGTTTCCACTACTATGATATTTTTGTAAAGAATTGAAATTTTCTCCATCAATACTATTATAAATCTCATAATAGTCACCACGTTTGATTATTCTAAGCCACATAGTCTGTGGGAACTGGTCTGCAAGATACCAGTTAAATTGCGAGGCTCCAGAAATCTGTGTCCCTATTGTAAGCAAAATTCCATCTCCCTGTGGAGCTTCCTGGCCATACTCATAAACGTACTTTAAATAATTATCAGCATTTCGCCAAAGAACAAGCCCTGCCTGGTTCCAGATTTCCCTGAGATCAAAATTAGAAATACATGTAGTTATCTGGAAATTTTCTACCTGTGATACAGGAAAATCAACAAGGAAAATATTACGATAATCAGTATTTGAATATTCGAACGACCCTTTCTGAGTTGTTATAGTCAATGACCCGGGATTTTTTGTTAAGGACCAGTGACTCATATCTTCATTAAGAATGGTCCATGATAAATCCAGAGCTTCGTTAAAATCATCGAATAAATATGCAACTGGGAGCGGCTCAGGTTCCGGGCAGACACAATTGCAATCGCACATATTCGAATCAGGATTATAAACACAATTACAATCACACAAATTTTCATCCTCAATTATATCACCAAAGATATCGTTAATATCCGGAACATTCGAATCTATCGGCAATACCTTAAACTCAAGAAATTCGAACGAAGCATCAACTTCCGGCGCAATCTCTGAATCTCCATTGTTGGCAAAAACTCCGATTTTTGAAATTAAGAAAGAAGGACATGATATAATATTATCATTAGTATCTTGAACTGGAAAAACCGGCGCGTCAACTTTTAATGGATTAAATATTTCTCCATCTGTACTGCTATACAATTCACACTTATCGCCGCGTTTGATTATTCTAAGCCACATCGTTTGAGATTGCTGCGATGTTTTATACGAAATTGATTCAGGTATACCATCGGTCTCAACTGTTGCAGAAAGAAGGAGTTTCCCTTCGATATCAAGAGGAGATTCTTTGCCATATTCATAAACATACTTGAATAAGTTATCTTCATCGTAAAAAAGCATTAAACCAGCCTGATTCCCTATCCCATTGGGCTCGTAATTCGATATACAAGTCGTGACCTGAAAATCCAGGGCCTGACATACCGGAAAATTTAAGTAAAAAAGATTTTTATATTCGGTATCGTACCTCCCATACTTGCGTTTTTGAGTAGTAATTGTCATTGCCCCGGGATTCTTATCAAATGATACATGCGTAGAATCATAATCGTCACATTTAATATTTAATGAATACGACTCGTTAAAGTCTTCAAAAAGATACGCAACATTGAGCGTCTCAAGCTCCGGGCATATACAATTGCAATCGCACATATTTGAGTCAGGATTATAAACACAATTACAATCGCACACACAGTCATCCCCAATGACATTCGCAGGTTCTCCCTGGCAAAAACTAAAACACAATACTCCCCATATTAATACAACAATTCCCCATTTCATAACATCATCCTTTCTTAAAAATACATTAATCTTAAAAATGTTTAGACGTTCAGAAAAAATCTTATTAGAGAACTTCCATAAATTTAGAGGGATTATCCCTAACAAAAATATATCGTACTAATTCTGTTTTTCTTGCTATATACTACTAATAAAAGTTATCATCGCTCGGCAAAATCATTGCCGTTTAGTTTATAATAAATACAAAGAGATAATAAATCAACAAAAATATTGCTTCAATTGTATTTTTTAATATCTATTTATAAAATATGCAGATATTTAGTTACTCAAACTGACCGATTTTTAAAAAAGAATTATCCTAACTATATAAATAAAAGTAACAAACAGACGCATGTCATACCCGCCCCTTAGGAGCGGTTATGACAACAAGGACCGGTCAGTTTGAGTTGGTTAGTACCTCAAAATCGCGATTCAACTGCTTGTTCTACATTTTAAAATAAAGGCCCTGTGGTATCACCTGGATCAGGTTCATTATTCGGCTCTTCCGGGATAGATAGTTCTTTCGCCAAAGTCTTAAACTCAAAATACTCAAACGAAGCATCGACATCGGGTGCATACGAAATAGTATCGTTACTCGCAAAAATTCCAATATGAGTTACCGGCACATTGAGGCAAGGAATCGTATTATCTTCGGTAAGGCTCGAACCGCCTAATGATATAACAGGATTAAAGTCTATTCCATCTATGCTATTGTACAATTTACAGGTATCACCTCTCTTTATTATCCGAAGCCATACTGTTTGCGGAAAAGGGTCGGCATAAAACCACGCATGCTGAGTAATTCCCGAAGCCTCAAGTCCGGCGGCGAAAATAATCTTTTTCGACGAAGCGGTTGGCCCATAACCATACTCATAATCAAACTTTAAATAATTGTCCTGGTCAAACCAGAGAAGCAGGCCGGCCTGATTAAATAATTCCTGAGGCTGAAAATTAGAAATACAGGTAGTAACCTGAAAATCCAACGCCTGTGAGACAGGGAAATGAGTTAGAAATACATTTTTATGACTATTATTAGAATTTTCAAACGTACCTTGCTGAGTCGTAATTGTTAATGAATTTGGCTCTGTATCAAAGGACCAATGACTTTCATCTTCGTTAAGAATAATCCACGCCAAATCAAATGCGTCATTAAAATCATCGAATAAATAAGCAACCGGAAGCGGCTCAGGCTCCGGACACACGCAATTGCAATCACATGTATTAGGCTCATCAATAAAGGGTAAAGCTCCCACACAAACATTAAAAAATAACACAAAAACCAATACCGCAATCAACCTTTTCATAGCATAATCCTTTCCTAAAAACATTAATAAAATTAAGTTATTTAAACCTTGAGAAATATTTCTCTAAAAGAATATTCGTTAAATCAGATGGATTTCTCATGCAAATAAGCGCACAATAATCCCGAAAAGATTGCTATATTTATTAATATAGTTATCATCGCGAGGCTTTTTAATTTTGATATGTATATATTAAACATTCGAAAATAATATTTCAACATAAAAATAAAAATAATTGATAAATTATTTCCACTTAAATATTTTATTCATTCATAAAAAAATATCCACCAGTTTTTAACTGATGGATATTTTATCTAACTTTTTTATTTATCAATACGCAAGTCTAAAATCCAGAGAAGCGCATCGTTGTGATTAATCTCTATAATAGTTGTTTTCTTTTGCTTCAATTGCGACATTCATAACCGCATCGAAAGCCGGTTTTTCATTATCTTCGCCGTCGAAAAGCAAAGGATTTCCAGATGAACGCCATGAAACCGCGTCATTTACACCCCAGAATACAACCAGATCAATAGAATCTTTATGCTTAATAAGAGCCTTGAAAAAACCGGCATAAGCTTCTGACTGACGTTTATCAGCTTCGCTGATAACAGGACCGCCTGTGACAGATGCATTATCTGCTATATTTGCACCGGTACTTCCCTGACCAGCCGCAGAAAGATTCAAGTCAAGCTCGGTAACATGAATAGGCAGGCCTATTGTTTCCAGATCAGTTAATACCTCGTCCATCCGCTCAAAAGTTATTTCAGCACTAATATGAGTTTGTGTACCGATTGCATGGATAGGAACACCTTTATCCTGAAGCTGTTTGACTAATGCTTTCAGTTTGTCACGTCTGCCCTTGTTTTCCAGGCTATAGTCATTATAACGCAAAATTGCATCCGGGTCCGCTTCGTGAGCAAATGTGAAGGCCAGTTCGATGAAATCTTCACCAATGATTTGTGTCCATTGAGAGTTTCTCAACATATTCGGTGCATCACTGTCACCAAGTGCTTCGTTGACAACGTCCCAGACTTTTACTTTACCTTTATAGCGGCCAACTACGGTGTGGATATGCTCGCGCATTGTTTCGATTAATTCTTCACGTGTTGCACGAGGTCCAGTGTTACCACCACGGCCCATGCCGCCACCGAACATTCCGCCGCCGCCAAACATTCCGGCACCACCGCCAAAGCCGGCACCGCCTCTACCACCACGGGTACCACGAGCGCCTCTTGCACCGCCTTGCGGAGCTTGCGGCATTGGAGGAGCAGCTTGTCCGAAAACCTGTGTACCTACATTAAGAACTCTTGATGTTTCCTCAGTTTCTTCTGCAACACCCTGGAAGAACCATCCTGGAACCTGACTATGCCAGATAAGTGTATGACCGGTTATAAACATGTCATTTTCTTCACCGAACTTTACAAATGCATCAGCATAGTCGAATACATAGCCTTCCGGACCTCGTTGTGGATGAATATTAGCCGGCTTCATATCGTTCTCACTAACGATACTATTAAAATGTTTTTTAACTAAAGCAATATCTTTTTCCGGAGATCTGCCTCCACGTCCGCCTGCAGCGCCGCCGCCTGTGGCGCTCAATACTTGCTGACGATTAATAGCCACGCCGATTTTGAAATAATCTTTGTATGCATCCTTCAAGGTTGTCGGTGTATCTGCTTTAGCAGCAAACGCATACCCGGCTGTCACACCCAATAAAAGTAAAATTGCAAAAAATATGATACATGTCTTGTGTGTTTTCATGTGCTTCCTTCCTTTAGTAAAATAATTGAATTGTTGTTTGCTCCTGCCATCAAAGTAATATCCAAACTGAATCAATAAAATATTACGTGCGCATTATAACATTAGCGTGAAACTCATGCAATCTATATTAATATTATAAGCCGAGATAAAAAAATCCACCAGCTATTAACTGGTGGATTTATCATTCGAATCGTTTATTTTTTCAACAATACGCAAATCTAAGAATTATATAAACCTATCGTTGCGATTAATCCTGGTAATAGTTGTTTTCTTTTGCTTCAATTGCGACTTTCATAACTGCATCAAAAGAAGGTTTCTTATTATCTTCGCCGTCGAAGAGTAATGGACTTCCATTACGACGCCATGAAACTGCGTCACATACGCCCCAGAACACGACCAAATCAACCGAATCTTTATGTTTAATAAGTGCTTTGAAAAGTTCTGCATATGCTTTTGATTGCTGCAGGTCTGCCTGACTTATTAGTCCACCACTTGTTGCTGCTGCATTGTCGGCAAGATTTGCACCTGTGCCTCTCTGCCCACCCATAGAAACGTTCATATCGAGTTCAGTTACATGAATTGGAAGACCAAGCGTTTCAAGGTCAGTCAATGTCTCGTCCATCTGCTTAAAAGTTGTGTTGGCGTTAATATGAGTTTGTGTACCAATTGCATGAATAGGTGCACCTGCATCACGAATAGCCTGAACGATTTTTTTCAACTTTTCACGTCTGTCCCTACCTTCCAGGCCGTAATCGTTGTAACGAAGAATCGCGTCAGGATCTGCTTCATGAGCAAATTTGAATGCCATTGGAATGAAGTCTTCACCAATAATCTGTACCCATTGAGTGCTTCTATATGTTGAGCCGCCATCACCGATAGCTTCGTTGACAACGTCCCACACTTTCACTTTACCTTTATAACGGCCGACTACTGAATGGATATGTTCACGCATTCTTTCGATTAATTCTTCGCGAGTTGCGCGAGGTCCCATGTTGCCACGTCCGAAACCACCGAACATTCCGCCGCCGGCACCACCGCGTACACCGCGTGTGCCACGTGCGCCACGTGCGCCGCGAGTTCCTCTTGCACCAGCTTGTGGAGCTTCAGGAGCAACTTGACCAAAAACCTGATTTAAATTCAAAATAGCACTTGTTTCTTCTTCTGTTTCTGTACCCTCGAAGAACCAGTTCGGAACCTGACTGTGCCAGAGAAGTGTATGTCCGGTTACATACATATCATTATCTTCTCCGAACTTCACAAATGCATCACCAAATTCCCATACATAACCTTCCGGTCCCGGATTAGGATGGATGAGAATCGGTTTCAAGTCATTCTCATTTACAATTGCATTAAACTGTTCTTTAACAATGGCAATATCTTTTACAAGCTGCTCCGGTGTACGATTGGCATTATCAGCCTCAACATCTGTACGGCCGGTTGTAACTAAACGATTGATAGCTACGCCGATTTTGAAATAGTCTTTATAAGCTTCTTTCAAGGTAGTTGGTGTTTTAGATGCAGCAGGTGTGCCGGCACATCCTACTGATGAACTAATTAAAACTAACACTACTGCAAATAAGAAGATGCCTGATTTTTGTGCTTTCATGTGTTTACCTTCCTTTCGTAATATAATTGAATTGCTGTTATTCATACCATCAAAGCGATATCGAAACTGAGTAAATAAAATATTTCCTTGATATTATAACCTTAGTATGAAATTCCTGCAATGGATTTTAATATGAGTGTCTCAAATTCAAGAATACTGCATGATTTTTAAGATTTTCCCTTTTAGCTATAAGTAAGGTTATAGTAGTTTCTATGTGAAATAAGGAACATTTTGTGATGATTTATCACTATTCTATGGTTTCCATTTGCGATCGTTTTGTTCGCTTGTGTCAGGCTTGGTAGTATAATTTCATTGCTCTACGAGCTTTTTGTAATCGGGATGGTCGCGTAAATCATCCCAGACCGGATCAATTTTCAACAATGGAACCGTTAACGATGATGGCTTTTCAAGCAGATAATAAAGCTGGTCAATCGCCTTATGGTATTCGCCGACCATGACATAAATACGAGCTAAATCCTCAATCCGATAAGGACCAAGAATAGCATCTATATGTGCACCTTCAGTAGGAATATTATATTTTTCTAATATTCCGCTATCCATAGGAAGACACTTAACACCCCAAATTCCCTCATCAATAGCATCCTGCTTTAGTCCCAATCCGGCATATGCCTTGCCCAAGGCACTGTGATAACGGCCATCATCAGGATCCTCATTTTTTTTCTTTTCCAAAATGTCCACAGCATTCAGGTAGTATTCCAGTTTTAATTTTTCATTAACTTTTGCTGTCTGGTAGTCTTGCTGTTTTAAAGCCTCTTTTTCCATGTATCCATAGATTTCCGCTTGTCGCAGTTCGTTAGGTACAAACCAAGCCATACCATCATAATCTTTCAATTCTAAGTCAAACCTATCAAGAGCTTCTAAATATTTACCTTCATAAATGTCGATAAGGACCAACATATTATAAGTCCGATTATCCCATATTCCTGTTTTCTCAAGTGCACCTTTTAAAACTTTCCTTGCCTGGTCAGTATCTCGCTTCCCCTGAAGATATGTCCAAGCCAACCGACGATGATACAATATATTATCAGGAGCCAAATTGATGGCCCGTTTGCAGTGCTCCTCTGCCTCTTCATATTTTCTCCGGCACATATTCGTCAATGCTATTTCATCGAGAAAACTGGAATTTACAGGATTAAGCTTGGAGGCTCTCTCAAGATAATACAATGCCTCATCGAATTTGCCCTGGCGTCTCTTTGCATAAGCTGTCCATGCTGTTGCCCAGACATGATTGGGATGGCTCATAAGTGCAGTTTTAAATTCTTCCAGAGCATATTCATATTTATAACAGCCCTGGTAGTAATAGCGGCCCATAGCGACGTGTGCCCCAGGCAGACTTGGTTCAAGCTCAATCGCTCTATCTGCAGCTTTCTTTGCCCTTCGAAGAAGTTCCGGATTCTCGTCATGAAACCAGTACATTTGGGTAAGAGCATTCGAAAGCGAAGCATGTGCCTGTGCATATTCGTCCTCAAACTTGATGGCCTCTTCATACATTTCGATGGCTTTTTCATTACCTTCCCTTGTGCCACGACTGAAATCTTGCTGACCCTGAAGAAAACACCAATAGGCCTCGGTGTTATCTGTATAACCGTAAGCAAGTGCCTTGCGTTCCGGTTCCAGCAGTTTGATGTCCAAGGCCCGAGCTACCTCCTCAACGATGTCGGATTGCAGCTGGAAAATGTTGCTCATATCCCTATCGTAGGTATCCTGCCACACAATTGTAGAGTCAGCAGCGTTTATAAGCCTAACGCTTATTTTCACCTGACTGTTTGAATCCGAAGGTCTCTCGCATTGGACTGAACCTTCGAGATAATAATCGAACTTATAAGAATCTATAGCGTTCGCTATTCCCATCTTTTTGAACTCGATAGCACTTTGGTTTGCGATTACATCAAATGCGTGAATATAACCCAAACGAGTTGTGAGCTCATTGGTTATACCTTCAGTGAACCAAACTTCCCCCGTAGAATTTACACTATCAAACGGCAGAACCACCAAGCGTATATTCCGTGTTAAAAGTTGGGCTCGCCTATTCAAAACGAATTGTGTACCAAGAGCGGCCAGGATGACAATGACAATTGCACCGACAATCATTGCTGCTTTCTTGAGCCTCCGCGAAATTGCCGGTAAAGGAGCTATCAAAGGTTTACTCAGCGTGTCACTGATCTGGAGGATTATTTCTGTCATGTCTGCAAGACGCTTATCCTGTTCCTTCTCCAAACACAGGTGCAATAGGATACGCACATTCTCAGGGATATCCCTAGGCAGAAGCTTCCAGTCAGGTTCACGCTCGATAATGTGGGCCAGTGTGTCTGTGGCAGTTTCACCCTCAAAGGGAAGCTGACCAGTCAGCATCTGGTACATAATACAGCCAAATGACCAGATATCCGTACGATGATCAGTAGGCTGGCCTCTTGCCTGTTCCGGACTCATGTAAGCAGGCGTGCCTATTATATGATGGCGATGTGTGGCTGTTGCTTCGACGTTTCCAGTATCGGCTGTAAAAGGTTTGGCCAGGCCGAAATCCAGCACCTTAACCTGTCCATCGGGAGTGATCTTGATATTACCGGGTTTGAGGTCTCTGTGGACAATGCCTTTCTTATGTGCAGCAGAAATAGCCTCCGCAATTTGCCGTCCAATTGATAAGGACTGCTCGAGTGTAAGAGGCTCCCGAGCTATCCGAATTGAAAGCGTTTCGCCCTCTATATATTCAAGAATAAGATAGCTGGTTTTCGCTTCGTCCTCAATAATATCATGAATGATGGCGATGTTGGGATGGTTCAAAGAGGCCAGCAGTTCAGCTTCACACCTTAACCTTACTTTGGCTTTCGTGTCGGCAGAGAGTTTGGCGGGGATACCCTTGATAGCAACGGAACGCTTAAGTTTTGTGTCATTTGCCAAATAGACTACACCCATCCCCCCTCGACCAATTACCTTCAGTATTTCGAAACTTCCGACTCTCTTACCCAATAAATCCTGATCCACTTCTTCTTCAAAATCACTCGCATCGGCCTGGACAAGTGAATCGAATAATGCCTCAATATCTTGTATATCTTGTATCCTCAATCGAAGCTGACATTCAAATTGAGGGTATTGTCCGACAAATTTATCGACATCAGGTTCCTCTCCTCTCCAGCTTGCATCGACAAATTCCCTCGCAATTTCTTCAATAATCTGCTCCTGATTATCATCAATAGGCGTTGTCATTAGATTTCCTGTAAGTGGCCGCAAGTGCTACCATCGCACGGGTCGCGAGCATTCTTACTGCGTCGAGACTCATATTCAACCTGGCTCCTACCTCTTCATAGGAAAGGCCCTCGATCTTGGTAAGTACGATTACTTCTCTGTAGCGTGGTTTCAATTTGTCCATCGCCTTTTCAAGCCTCACTAAATCCTCTTTTCTGGACATAATAACGCTTGGTGTAGTAGTCTCTACTGGATCATGAGTTCCACCAACAGTCGTTGGATTATTATTAATAAGTCGAATTTCTTTACGAATGTTACGCTTCTCTGCATACATTCTTCTTAAACTGCCTCGGAGCTCGTTTTCAGCTATCCTGGATAACCAACGTATAAAATCCCCTTCGTCTCTATAAGTAAAATCCTTCAATCCGCCGAAAGAATGAATTAAAACTTCCTGTACCAGATCCATTGATTCAAGCTTAGACCGTAGCTCCCTGCTCATGCGAAATCGCATCATCCATCGCACACGTTCGGCATAAGTGCTGTAAAGTCTGTTTAGAGCTGATTCATCCCCCTCTTTGGCTAATGTAACTAATTCCCGAGTTTTTTGGTCAAGAGCACACATAAAACTTCTCTAACCTCAAGCAATTACGGAACTTACATAAATTGTATCCATTTTTAAAAATATTTCAATAAAAATCGTTCGTTTGCTCGCATTTTCGCATTAATAAGAATAGAGCTAATATAAAGATTAAGAATTACGCAAAAGAAAGTAAATAAAATCTATTAATTTTAAAGGAGAAAAATGGACAAAAAACAGAAACCTGAGAATGTGTCTAAAGTTAGTATTGATCCTACTAATCAGCAAAGGTAGGAACGCAAATGCAGATTACTCACCGGCCCAGTCCGACCCGGGCGAATGGTTTGCGCGCCCAAGTTAGTGATTATTTAATGATACTGCAAACCGGCAAATAAAACAATATTGGAGGTAAGTATTATGTTATGGAACAAGGAAAAAATCTTAATCGTATTGGCATTGACTCTGATTGCGTCAGTTGCGAACGCAGATTACACGTTCGGCATGCCCACTGTCATTACTACTGATCATGTTACTGCCCCGAGCGTCTCGACCGACGGTCTGACGATGTACGCCGACTCCAAAATTCTCGGCGGATATGGTGATTGGGACATATTTGTTTATACACGGGAAACGATATATGATGACTGGTCTGAGCCGGTTAATATTGGGTCAACGATCAACAGTTCGGCCGCAGATGGAAATCCGGACATCTCGGCTGATGGCCTGACACTCTTTTTTAACTCTCGTCGGCCAGGAGGACAGGGAGACAATGATATCTATATGATCACGCGTACCACAAAAGACGAACCGTGGTCTGAGCCAGAGAATATTGGCTCAGTCATCAACAGTCCTTACTTGGATGCTCACCCGAGCATCTCGAGCGATGGTAAGTCACTCTATTTCACCTCTGACCGGCCTGGCGGGTATGGAGACCGAGATATATATGTCTCAACACGAGCAACGATAAATGATCTCTGGTCAGAGCCCGTAAACCTTGGGCCAATGGTCAATAGCTCATCATGGGATTCAGGACCTGATATTTCCAACGATGGCCTGACACTCTTCTTCGACTCCGACCGGCCCGGCGGGTATGGTCTTGACGATATCTACGTAACGACGCGGGCAACAACAGAGGATGACTGGGGCGTTCCGATGAATCTTGGACCTATTGTCAATGACGACAACTATAACATTACGTCCTGCATTTCTGCGGATGGCTCAGTGCTCTATTGGTTCTCTACTAACGGTCGCCTGAGAGAAGTGTCAGTCAATCCAGTTGTTGACCTGGACGGTAATGGATTATTTGATATTGATGATCTTGTTATAGTTATCGAAAACTGGGATACAAATGAACCCAGTTGTGACATTGCTCCCGCTCCTTTTGGTAATGGTATCGTTGATAAGAAGGATCTGGAAGTATTTATGAGTTATTGGAACCAGGTGGTGGATGTGGCAGCCTACTATAAGCTGGATGAAATAGAAGGTGATATCGCATACAATAGTTCAGGGTATTATTGCGATGCAAATGTAATAGGTGATCCAAATTGGCGGCCGGAAGGTGGTATGATTGATGGCGCAATTGAGTTAGATGGGATTGATGATTTTGTATTAACTTTATGTTATTTAAATCCTGATTCAGGGCCTTTCAGTGTCTTTGCATGGATTAAAGGAGGTATGCCGAATCAGACAATAATCTCACAGGACACTGGTACGAATTGGCTTTCTTTAGATCCCAATGGATGCTTAATGACAGAGCTTAAGAAAAATAGAGGTAACAATCTCCTATCAGAAGTAGTAATAACCGATGGTGATTGGCATCGGGTTGGCTTGGTTTGGGACGGTACAAACAGATACCTATACGTTGATGACGAAGCTGTTGCTCAGGACACACAAAGTGCTTTGTTAAGTTCAACAGGTAGCTTGATTATCGGTGCCGGAAACGATCTCGGGACAGGAACTTTCTTCTCAGGAATGATAGATGATGTACGAATCTATGATCGAGTAATAACACCATAACATATAGGCTAATTTAGAAAGAAAATAAAACTTCTCGAATAACAAAAGGGCTGGGAGCCGAGTGGCTTTTAGCCCTTTTCTTATATATAGTAAGACTACAAAATGAGCTTAAATCAAAATGATATTTTCGTTTTTTTATAGTAGTGGTTGTTTTTTTTACTGAACTGAAAATACTGAAAAACCATAACAGCCTGAGAAACATTGACTTATGATTATGATATGAAATTGAAGGTGATTGAACATTGAATCCGGTATACTTGACAATTACAGGCGAATCGTGTAAATTGCTTCTCGTTAAAGGAAGGTTCGTTTTGAGTACAAAAATCGGAAAATTTTTTGAAAGGCATATTATGAAAACACTTCGCAAAATCTTAATTCTGGCATTCGTCGTACTTGCTGTATTGGCGATTCAAGACAGTTTTGCTGCTGCACGCGGCGGTGGTACTCGTGGAGGTACAAGAGGCGGATATGGACGCAATGTAACTCCGGAAGATACTGGTCCTCGCACAATCGCACCTTATTTCACAAAAGCTACATCGGGCACAAAAGCACCAGATGCCGAAGGCTTCATTCAAAGATGGGTTCTTCTTGAGCCGATTACAAATGGACTCAGAGGTAATACCGGTTTCAACGAAGCCTACATTCGCAATACTTTCATCAATACAGAGTACTTCCCGAAACAGTTCGAAGTGACACCAAAAGACGGTGACAAAGTAACAGTCAATAACCAGGAACTAATATGGCACGCTCTTGATTCGAATTTATGGAACGTAAAACTCTTCCGCTTTGCCTATGGATTGAATAAAACATTCTACGGCATAACTTTCTTTGCTTATACTGTAGTTGAAAGCCCGCGCGAAATTAAAGATGTTCGCATGGCAGTCGGTTCCAACTCAGCTTCCATGTGGTGGCTCAACGGCGAAGAAGTTGTAGGTCTATATGGTGACCGCCGTATGGTAATGGACGATTGCGTTTCCAAACGCCTTACACTCAAAAAAGGCAAAAACGTTATTCGCGGCATAGTTATCAATGGCCCAGGAATGAGCGATTTCTGCCTCAGATTCATCGATGATAATGGTAAGCCGATTAAGGATATCGCTGTTAATCTTGAAAACTAAAACGTTGTAGATAAAATAAAATCAAATTAATAATATCAATTAAATAGTTCCTGGAGGTTCTATGAAAACTAATTTTCTTAAAGCAACATTTTTTATCATGCTCTCAATTTTGTTGTCTCGTCCTGTAATCGCTCTTGATGGTTCTCCTTATCTTCATGACCCAGCGACAATAATGGAATGCGATGGTAAGTATTACACTTTCGGTACAGGCGGCAGCGGCGTTGTATCCGACGACGGCTGGACATGGAGCAGTGCTTACCGGCTTCCACAAACCGGTGCGGCTCCCGACCTTATGAAAATAGGAGACCGGTTCCTCATAACAATTGGCGCAACCGGTGGAGGTCTGGGCGGCGGCCACAATGGCAGAATTCTTACATTTTGGAATAAAACACTCAATCCGGATTCACCGGACTTCGAATTTACACAAGCTATCGAAGTCGCCTCAAGCGATGGTATCGAAGATTGCGACGCAATCGATCCAGGTTTATGCATGGGTCCTGACGGCAGGTTATGGTGTACATATGGAACATTCTTCGGTTTCACAAGAGTTGTTGAGCTTGATCCGAAAACAGGCGCACGCGTAGAAGGCAACAAGGCAGTAGATATTGCCATAGACTGTGAAGCAACTGACCTTATTTACCTCAACGGCTGGTATTACTTACTCGGTGACCACGGCACATGCTGCAACAATGTCACTTCAACTTATAACATTCGCGTTGGCCGTTCAAAATCACCAACCGGACCATTCCTCGACCATACAGGCAAAGACATGCTCAAAGGCGGCGGAAAACTCGTAGTAGCGGCAAACAATCGTTTAATCGGCCCAGGCCACTTCGGTTTGATTGACCTTGGTGACGATGTCCAGAAATTCTCATGTCACTATGAAGCGGACATGGACGACCCGGGACATTTCGGTGTACTCGATATTCGTACCCTTCTCTGGAAAGACGGCTGGCCCGTTGCCGGTGACGAATTCTTAGGCGGAAATTTCCAAATCCAGTCCGAACGCAGCGGTTATGCACTGGAAATCGGTGTCGATGCAGTTCAGCATAGCGGTGGCGGACGCGGCGGAATGGGTATGGGAATGGGAATGGGTGGACGCGGCGGTCGCGGCGGCGCCCGTGGCGGAGCACCAGCAGCTCCGGCAACTCCAATCCCGGCTCAGGATGTCACTGAAGTATCAAAAGGTTGGCCGGACCGCAATCTTGACGCTCGCCTGGGTGACTACATGATTCAGTCACATCAGCAGTGGACAATCACACCTGTCGAAGATGCAGGCGGCTATCTTGGTTCACCATATTTCAAAATAACTATCACCGGTACAGAACGCGCTCTGGCCGCTACAGAAGATGCTGAAATTACAGTCGTTCCGACATTTGCAAATCAGCCGGACCAGCTTTGGCGTATCGACCAGTTAATTGACGGCACATACAGAATTATGTCGAAAGCGTTACCAGGTTACGCTCTTACCGCTGTTGGCGTAAGCACGCCGTCATTAGTCAAATTCGAATCAGAAACTCCTAATGCAAAATGGAATTTGATGAAACCTTAATTTGTGTTACGAAATAATAACTATTAATGGAATAATGTGAGGTTTAAAATTATGTCAAAAAAACCACGTCATTTAATAAAAAGTATTTACACCGCTGATCCACGCGCACACGTTTACGAAGGAAAACTCTATATCTTTCCTTCGCACGATATCGAATCCGGAGTTCCCCAGGACGATTTAGGCTCACACTTCGATATGAAAGATTACCATGTATATTCGATGGAAGACCCGGACGGCCAAGTAGTCGATCACGGCGTAGCTCTCGATATAAAGAATGTCCCCTGGGCTGTCAAACAAATGTGGTCGAACGATGTCGCATGCAAAGATGGAAAATATTACATGTATTTCCCGGCTAAAGATGAGAAAGGTATTTTCCATATAGGCGTTGCCGTAGCAGACAAAGCCGAAGGCCCATACAAGCCCATGCCGGAACCAATGAAAGGAAGTTTCAGTATCGATATATCAACCTTTCAGGAAGATGACGGCACACATTACGCATATTGGGGCGGAATCTGGGGCGGCCAGTTACAGCGTTATAAAACAGGTAAATACGAAGATAATGATGATATGAGAAAACCCGAAGAACCGGCAATCTGCGCAAAGGTCGCAAAATTATCTGACGACATGCTCGAATTCGGTGAAGAGCCACGTGACGTTGTAATTCTCGACGCTTACGGCGAGCCGCTCAAAACTGAAGACGAGAACCGCAGATTCTTCGAAGCTCCGTGGATGCACAAATTCAACGGAAAATACTACTTCTCTTATTCGACCGGAAACACCCACCTGCTTTGCTATGCAGAAGGTGACAATCCTTACGGCCCGTTCACATACAAAGGTGTAATCATGACACCTGTAGTCGGATGGACAACTCACCATTCTATCGTCGAATATAAAGGCAAATGGTATCTCTTCCATCATGATAGCAAAGTATCTGGCGGCAAAACATGGCTGCGCAGTATGAAAGTTATTGATTTGAATATTCGTGAAGATGGCACAATCGAGACCGTCGATGGAAACGCAGACGAATAATAAAATAAGTCAAAAGTAAAAAAGGAAAAGTCAAAAAAAAGTAAACGAAAAGGAAAAAGGAGAACCAAACTATGTTAAAGAAACAAGCTTTAATAATGCTCGTCCTGGCACTTGTGGTAGCGACACTTTCATCCGTCACTTATGCACAGGTTTACACGGGACGACAGGAAAACGAAGCAACTTTCGAAACTCTGGAAGAAGCTCGCGTAAACGGCCCGAACGCCGTAGCTCTAATCCCTGGTAACAGGGGAACATACAAATCTCACCCTGTCCTTGATGATTATCCCGAAGGAACCACTTATATTTACAGGTCACCTGACCTGTACGGCGGACACGCAGCCGCAAGATTAAATACAGATATTCTTGTATTTGTCGAAAAGGCTTTCGCAGACAAAAACGAAGCAAAGAAATATCTTAATGACCTGGGATTAATCAAAATTGTAAACGGTGTAACCGGAAGTATAATCCTTGTCACTCCAGCCAATGGTAGAGCATTCGGCGCAAGTGACCAGAAAAACTACTACGCTCTTCAGACCGCTATCTTTGCTCAGAAAGCAAGAGAAACTACCGGCCAAGCCGGAGGTGGTGGTGGAATGTTTGGCGGTATGCCAATGGGTGGCGCTCGCGGTGGTGCAGGCGGTGGAATGCCGGCAATGGGCGGTGCCCGAGGTGGTGCAGCCGGTGGTATGCCAGCAATGGGCGGAGCTCGCGGTGGCGCAGGTGGCGGAATGCCTGCTATGGGTACTCGTGGTGGCGCCAGAGGCGGTGCCCGAGGTGGCATGGGCGGCTTCGGCGGTATGATGGGTGGCGGTGGTGGCGCAAGCTACTGTGACGCCGAATACTTCGGTGGATTCGGTTACACTTACGTAATCGGAATCGATGGCGGAGCAACTTTCCTCAACAACTACATCGCTGGAACACTCGACTATGTCAGCCGAATCGCAGGCATGTTATTAATCAACAGCAATATCGATACAGGCCGCGAAGTAGCGGCACTTGTCCCTGTGTATCTCGTCAACGCTTCTGATAATGTCGTCGAATCATACAAGAAAGCTAACGACACAGACGCATACGAAAAAATCGGTGACATAGAAGCATACTTCGACCAGTCGTTACCACTCAAGAGAGTCGTTGTCGCTCAGGATGATAACCCAGACGCTGCGAAATACATCGACGATGCATACCATAACTTATTCATCAAAGCAATGCGTGTCCCGGTAGCAAGACCCGGAGTTCATAGTGCATCGACTCCTTACCAGGGCTACAGTATGGACCAGGCCCCCCTGTCACTCTTTGAACGCAACGCCGTAATCAACGGCAAAACAATGGACGGCATTATTGTTATCGACCGTATCGGAGAAACATTAATGGACACTGTTGAGAATATGACATGGTTCGAATATGTACCCGAAGAAGTTCTCAACAATACAGTACCTCAAAAAACTGTTCCGCTGATTCTCTCAAATCACGGCGGCGGAGACGACCCTCGCCAGTTCACAGAAGAAATCGGTATTCTGCCTTTAGCAGGTAAAGAACGTTTCGCGATAGTTGCATCTGATAGCGCGAGTACCGGCCAGTTAACTGAAAACCTGCCCCTGTTAGTGAAATACATGCTCAAAAAATATCCGGCACTTGATCCTTCTCGTGTATATGTTCTGGGTTACTCGATGGGTGGAGCCGCAACGTTACAAGCCATAAACGGCGAACCTTCAGTATTCGCCGCAGCGGTACCTATGGCGGCCGCAGGTTATACCGGAACAGCCGAACAACAGGCGAAG
>JAFGPS010000030.1 GCA_016936075.1 Sedimentisphaerales bacterium
AAACAACTTCAAATGACTGTTACAAGAGAGCAGTTTAATTCATGGGTAAAAGATATTGCCGAGAAAACCATTGAGAAAACAAAGCAGGTTATTGAGAACGCCGGTTTAAATATCTCCGGCATTGATCAAATATATGCCGTCGGCGGCGGTTCTATGATGCCCATTATTATAGAAATGCTTGAAGAATTAACCGGCAAAAAAATATCGAAGCGATGTGAGCCTCATTGTGCCGCCGCATTTGGCGGAATCCTGAGCGGTAGACTTGAGTTACAGCGTCAGGGAAAGAAATATAAAATTGGTGATGTAGTATTACCGGCTCCGACAACAATTGTTCACGAGATTTTAAGTAACACAATTGGTGTTCTGGTTCTGAACGAAAATAACGAAGATATTTGCAGTGAAATACTAAGCAGAAAAACACCTATCCCGTCAATCCAAACCAAATTATTTAAATTAAGTCAACCTGATCAGACGGCTGTCACTATTAAAGTTCTTGAAGGGGATGATAATACAAACGCTGACGATTGTCTGACTCTGGGACATTTCGAACTTAATGATTTACCGCCAAGAGCAGATATGATCGGTCGAGTTGAGATAACATTCTCGCTGGATAATAATGGTATTCTAACTGCAAAAGCAAGAGATATTGTAAGCGGCAAAGAAGAACAGATGGAGATTGACTATGATATCAAAAACAATCAGGCAAATGCTGCTTAATCCATAAATTCTAATAACCGGCAGGCATATTCTACCTGCCGGTATAACTTGAAAGGCTAAATCTATGAAATACTTAAATATGGCAAATAGAATTCAATCCAATAATAAACCGGAAACGTTACTGACTATGATTGACCTGTCAGGTTCTATGTACACTGATGATATTAAACCTAACAGAATGGAGGCCGCTATAATGGCTAACAATGAAATTGTTAAGGTGAAAAAGCGATCTTATCCAGATGATAAAATTGGTATTATCAGCTTTCAGACAACTGCGAAGTTTTCGTTAATACCGACACACTCTAAGGATATATATAATTTTAATGAAGTAATTAATGATACAGGATTGGAAGGTGGAACCGATTTTACAACACCTTTGGAATTAGCCCATAATTATTTTTCCGGCAAAACAGTTAATCCGGGAAACAGTTCTATTAAAAAAATACTTTCAAGTATATTTTTCGAACAAAGTATTGTTAAATACTCTCCAATAAGAAACGAAAACGACAACTCTATAAAACGAATTATTCTTCTCACTGACGGTGAACATCTCGGTAAAGGTAATCCTGTTAAGATTGCTGATAAACTCAAAGGAATCGGTGCAACAATAGATTGTATTGGCATCGGCGGCAGTCCTATGGATGTTGACGAAGAGCTTCTAAAACAAATCGCTTCGAGAAACCAGGACGGTTCCATTCGATACTCTTTCATAGGCGACCGAGAACATTTACTTCGTAAATATAGTTCTTTGGCACATCATTTAAGAACTGTATAGAGAGGAGAACAAAATGCCAGGATTAACTTTCTTACTAATGTGTTGTATATATTTTATCTGTATCGGTATCGATGTAGTAATGTTCTTTTTGCAGATCAGATTGATTCTGCTGTGGAAAAATATAGACTGGCTCGTTCCATTTGACAATACCGGTAAACCACTCGTCGATTCGGTTACTGGTAAAATATCAATATGTTTGAAAACTCAAAAACCATTATACGAAAAAGAGAAACTGATTATAGCTCTGATAGCATTTGCAATTGTCAGGATTATCCTCGGGACAATTCTAAAAACTGTTTAATAAATTTTGAAAGGAATAATTCATGTTTACAGATATAGATCAAATTATTATGGTTTTATTTTTTATCATGCTGGTGCTGTCAATATACAAACCGGCTAAATCTGCCTTTAACCTTGAAACATTCCCAACACTTGTTATTTCCGGATGTGTATCAGCATTGTGTATTATTGGAATGAAAAGTATTTTTGGAGATTCATTCAAGGTAATCCTGCTGCCCTATGTAGCGATGGGAATATCGATTCTTTTGATAATGTTGTTGATACCGATATGTAAACTATTAAAAAAAGATGAGAAAACCTTCAATACTCATCGAATTAAACATCATTATGAAAAAGAGAATGATAAATTAAAAGATAATGATTAATCAAAATAATAATCAAGACTGGCCTCAGAAGCCTACAGAATTTCCCGAATTAATGACTCCGGTAGAAGCCGCAATGTATCTACGTTTGGATCAAACTGGACATACTCCAAAATCTGCAATAAGAACCTTGACTTACTGGCGAGACAGAAAAGAATTGAAAGCGACTAAATATGCAAGAAGAGTGTGGTATCTAAAAAAAGAACTACAAGAATTTTTAATAACAAAAACTGAAAAATAACACTTGCGCGATCATCGGGTCTTTGGTAAAATCCGATGGTCAGTCGCCAGTGGTAACCACAGAAAGGAGTTACCATATGGCAACAGAAAAAATTGGAATCTACAGAAGATGGCTGGAGCCTGCACCTAAAGAAAATGGTGTTAGTATTCCAGAAGAAAGATGGCCAAAGGAAAGACGATATAACTGGCAGGTAAGATGGTTTGGAGTATCTGCAAAACGGTATTCTAAAAGCTTTAAGACAAAAAAAGAGGCTGAACACTACTCGAGGCTGCTTCAGGAAAAAGTTAATAACGGTAAATCCGACAGGCCAACGAATATCTCTCTTCAGGCATTTATAACCGAACACGAAAAAATAATGCGTGGACAGGTTGCTTATGCCACTTTGTATGATCAGGTTAGAGCATTAAGGTTCTTTGAAAAATTCATAGGCGGTTCCACCCTGCTGGTAAATATTCATCCTCGAAATGCCGAGGCTTTTATTTCCAAAAGATTATCATCCGGAATTTCCATAGCGACAGTCAATAAGGATATTCGTACGCTAAAACGAGTATTCAATCTTGCAATTGATCCGAGAGGTTATCTTCATGAAAATCAGAATCCTTTTGT
>JAFGPS010000031.1 GCA_016936075.1 Sedimentisphaerales bacterium
TTAGTACCGATTACATGGGACGATGGTTTCCCGCTTATCGGTCTGCCGGGAAATCTTCGCAGAGCGCCGAATACATGGCTCAAACCTGATACAGGTTATGTTCAGGAACCAAAGCCGGCGTTTATTCACAGTGACAACTTCGATGGCGGTAAAATGATTACAGACTGGCAGTGGAACCATGTTCCGGACGATACAAAATGGTCACTTACTGAAAATCCGGGCAAGCTGAGACTTCATTCGCTACCGGCTGATAATTTCTATGCCGCTCGCAACAGCTTGTGCCAGAGGCCGCCAGCCCCGGAATCTATCATGACAGTCGAGTTGGATACATCAGGGATGGTTGTTGGTGACACTGCGGGATTAGCGCTGTTAAACGTACCTTATGCCTGGATTGGTGCTGTAAAATCTGAAGATGGAATTACAGTTCAGATGCTTGATAATACCGGTAGTGGTGGCGGCGGTCGCGGTGGTCGCGGTGGTTTTGGCCGTAGAGGCGGCGGAACTCCTCCAACACCGGCAGTGCCTACAATAAGTTCTGAAATTCCATCTGCAAAAATCTGGTTGCGTGTACATTGCAACTTCGATACTGACGATGGTATATTCAGTTGGAGCGCTGATGGCAAGGAATTTACAAAATTGGGTGAAACCTACCGCATGCGTTACAATTACCAGGGAACTTTCCAGGGTGTTCGTCCATCACTGTTCCATTACAATACAACAGGTGAAGCCGGCGGTTATGTTGACTTCGATAATTACGTAGTTGATGAGCCGCGTGCACGTGGTATCGAACGTGAAATTCCGACAGGCAAGACAGTTGTTTTCACAAGCGGCGCAGATGGAAGTTATCTCGCTGCTGAAGGCGATAAACTTGTAAATGTTGCATCAGATACAACGCCCGATAATGCAAAATTCGAAGTTATCGATTTGGGTCTTGGCCGGGTATCACTCAAGGCAGCCAATGGCAAAGTAATCTCAGTTGATAGTCCTCAAAGCGTTGTTCTCAAGGACCTTGGCGGTGCAAAAGCAGGTGATTCCGAGTCTTTCCAATGGGTAAACCTGATGCGCGGCGATACAATGCTTATGGTTTTGACGAATCATCAGTATCTTGCGACTAAACCAAATAGTCCAGGTGCAGTTACAGCGGATGCAATTGGTCCGGCCCCGGCACGCAAGAGCGGTGCAGAATTTAAGTGGAAAGAAGTAGATTAATCTGTGACAAAATTTCCGGGCTTAAAATTGACCTGGAAAAAATATAAAGTAAAAAAGACAGAGAAGTCCTATAAGAACGGGCTTCTCTGTCTTTATATTTAAATAATCTCAGTGGGGCGATAAGTAATCGAAAAATCATACCAATCCAGAGCAAATCCAAAATTTTTTATAACTCAAAAAATTTCAAAATCGATGGGTGGCAGCCTCAAGCGTTAGCTTGGGGATGGTCTGGCATCCGCTTACCATCCCCATCCTGAAAAAAACAGGATGAGGCTGCCACCCATTATTATCAGAAGCCGAGTTTCTTTCGCATAAATCCTGAAAATCAGGTTCGGTGCTCAGGATGACACAATTGCTATTATTTTGGTTTTTCTTATCATAAATTACATATTTCTTTCATTTTGGGTCCCATAACTCAAATCGGGTTTAAAATATTAAAAATTCTTTGGAAATTCTTGATTTTTAATACTGAAAACGGGAACTTTTCCCTATTTTAACTGTCTGAATATATAGCTGATTTTCAAAATAAATTACATTGATGAAATTGAATTAGTATTATTATGAATTTTTTGAGAAGTTTACAGAATAAGATTTTGACGTATAAAGCTCACGGCTGGAACGAGGCCGGTGTGCTTTTTTTTGTATTATTAATCGTGTTAGTGAAATTTTAGGATGGGCTTTGCCCGGTCAGGATTAGGGGTGATCTTAATGACGAAGAAACGACTTTCCTCCAAATGGTACATAATAACTGTAATATTAACGTTGTTTTCAATAAAAAGCTCTGGCGTTCTCTCCGCGGCTCAACTGGATACAGTTAAATATGAATTCCTTTCTTTTAATAATATTTCCACTGAAAAAGGACTAGAATATTTATCTAAAGTGAAAGTTGGCGATGTATCACGCCTTCCCGGTTCGCCTACGGTGCTTGTTACCTCGTCAATTCCAGATAACTTGCAAAAAGCAAAGATTATCAGGGACCTTGTCGATTGCAGTAAAGATTATTCTATTAAATTCATTCCCTGGATAACAAAGGAACTTCCTTCAGCCAAGCAGATAATGAATAATATCGGAACTATGACTATTGGTGATTTTTCTAATCCGCCTGCCAAAGATGGTCATGCCAGAACCATTGTCGATACTTGTGAAGATAAAATCATTATTGTAGCACCTTCTAATATGATAGACAGAATAACTGAAACAATTGACAAACTGCAAAAAACAAATTCACATGAAACAACAGGTCAACCCTTGCTGGCACAAACCAATGACAATAAGTTAGAAGCTGAAATCAAAAACAGGGAACTTAATATTACTCCTTCTTTATTAGCTGAAAACGTATCGGGAAATGACCAGAATGCGGAAAATTTAAACCAGAGAATTACTGATTCGGCGCCCGTTAATTCAGATTCTTCTTATCAGGCAAAGCCAGTTGAAACCAAATCAAATCTTGAAGCTGCAAATTCATTAGTAGATATTTCGAGTATTCCAAATCCAGATGGTGAAGTAACAATAGATTTACCCGAACAGTTGACATTAACTGAATTTATTGGTATGGCCGGTCCACTTTTACAGATGGATTTTTTGTATAATTCATCGGACCTCATTGGTAAGGATGTAACGATTAATCCCAATGGTGTATTAAAGGGCAATATTAAAATCAGAGATGTATATAATTATCTCGATTCTATTTTGCAATTCAAAGGATTAGCAATGATTCGCGGTAGAGGTAATCTCGTAACTATCATTCCTAAGGAACTTGTATTGAACCATGATGCAGCTTTTACAAGAAACACTATCGAAGCAGGGGATTCAGTTGTAATCGATACTTTTGAGCTGAAAAATATCAGTACAAGTGTTGCTGAAGACCTGATTAAGAAAATGCAGCTTGGACTTCAGATAACCGCTATACCGGAAAACAAAACACTTATGATAACAGAATACGCAAGTCGTATGCCGCGTATCAGAGCGTTATTGGACATTGTAGATAAACCTGGAGATCCAAAGAAATTCAGATACAGGCAGCTTCAACATACGAAGCCGCAGGAACTTGTTCCAAAGATTCAGGCTTTAGCGGAAAAACTGGACTCAGTATCAGTTACAATTTCTACAACTGCCAGCCCGAGTATTCCACCTCGTCCTGAAAAACGTAGTGGTGAATCTGATGCTTCATTTAGAAATAGGAACAATCAATGGGAAACTGAAGTTAGAAGAATAACAACTGAAGTTTCAAGCAGGGGGAGCTCTCCGACAGCATCTTCAGCCGAACCAAGTACTTCCACTGTATTCATTGATTATGATGAAAGAACCAATCGAGTGCTTATGATAGGTTTGGATAAGCAGTTGGATCAGGTCTCGGACCTTATCGATACACTTGATGTTGCTCAGATCGACCCGCGTGAGTACGAAAAATATAAAATCGAACATCTCGACGCGGAAGAAGTGTTGAAAAAGCTTCAGGCCCTTAATGTAATTCCAGAGACCGAGGCTTCGAAAGATTCTTCTCGGACAACGAAATCCACACAACCAACGCGAATCACTGCCGGTGCAGATCCAAGAGAAATAGAAATCCCAAGTCCATCTCCAACTTCCGGCAATGGAGATAGTGGTACTCTTCAATCGGTAGGAGAAGAACCACTGGCCGTATTAATAGCTTCCACAAATTCTCTTTTAATTAATGCGACTCCAGAACAGCATACTCGAATAGCTGCTGTGATAAATCTTGTTGACAAGGCCCGAGAAGAGATACCTTTCCAGATTTACCAACTCAAAAATACTGACCCCGAACATATCCTTAGGATTCTCGAACCGTTGATAGAGGAAACAGTACGAGGACCGGAAGATAAAATCGAATCAGTGATACCAAAACAGGATGAGCAAATTACTATAGTTGCCGATCCAAACACATCTTCTTTGATTGTTAACGCAAATATGAGGAACCAGGATTGGATAGCGAGCCTGATTAAAGTATTAGATAAGCGCAGGCCGCAGGTTTTAATTGATGTGACATTAGTTCAGATATCGAAGAATGACGCATTTAATTATGACCTCAATCTTCTTTCAAGTATTCCAGATCTTACGAATACTTCCGGTTTAACCAGTGCTCTTCTGCCCGGTATAAGTTCCGGGGCATCTAATCTTGTTGAGCCGATGACAAAAGCTCATTATCTTGATTTCCAGTCGAAAAGTGATACCGGAGGGACAGGATTTTATGGCGATAAACATATTAATGCACTTCTTACTATGATGCAGCAGAAAGATTATGGCCGAGTTATGGCAAAGCCTCAAATTCTTGTCAATGATAATCAGATGGGATCCATCAGCACAATAGATACTACGTATGTTACGTTAAAAAGCTCTTCTCCCATTGGTACAATCAATACTACAACGGTACCTCAGTATGAAACGGGAATAAAATTCGAAGGATATGATGCGGGTATTACACTTGAAATTACACCCCATATAAGCGAAAGTGATTTATTACGTCTGGATGTTCTTTTGACAAGAAAAGATTTTGGTACTATAACAGGTGACAGACCGCCGGATACAACAGATAGTACTGTTCAAACCAAGGTCACTATTCCTGATGGAAGTACTATAATTCTTGGCGGAATGCTGAAGATGAACCAAAGCAAGGGTGGCTCGAAAGTTCCAATATTAGGTGATCTTCCATTCATAGGTACATTATTCACTTCTGCTAATAACAGTGATATTCAGCGTAATCTTTATGTGTTCGTAAAGGCTGAAATTATCAGACCTCCGGATGAAGATGGCTCGAGACAAGTTGATTTGGAACGTATATCGAAAAGAAATCAAGATGCGTTCGAAGAATATGAAAAAGAATTCCAGGATTATCAAAGTTTCCCGGGAATTAAACCGACACCTATGATACCAGCTAAAGTGCTTGGCGATAAATAAAAATGAAAGAATTACTATTACAAACAGCAAAAAGAACAGGCTTGGTTGACACTGATCAATTAAGTAAGTATCTCGAAGAGACCAACGGCCAGGGGCGTATTGACGAGGTTCTACTCAATTGCCCGTTCTTTACCGAAGATGTAGTGCTGAAATTATTCGCAGAAGCATTAGGCTGGGAATATCTAACTGATATTCCATCTAAAGATGTCCCGGTACAATTCATAGAAAATGTACCGGCAACTTATGCCCAGCATCACTTTCTTATCGGTATAAAATCGAATGGAAGTAATGGCGAGACTTCAAACGAGGCAGACGCTGAAGATGAATTGTCAGAGCTTACAGTCGTACTGTCAAAACCTCTTGACGCGAATGCACTCGATAATGTCTCGAAGATGACCGGGCTTCCGGTAAAAGCCGCTGTATCGACACGTGCTGCTATTACTTCTGTTATTGACGTTGCATATGAGCAGAGGTCAACTATTATCGAAGAAGTCGCGGAGGAACTTGACTCACAGAATCTCGACCAGCTTGTCGATGAAGTTTCAACTTCTGATGACCTGCTCGATGTAGTGAACAGACCTCCTGTTATAAGACTTGTTAATGATATATTGTTTCGCGCTTTGCAGCTTCGGGCAAGTGATATTCATGTTCATCCTTTCGAATCGAGAATCCAGATTCGTTATCGAATCGATGGAATTTTATACGATGCGCTTAACCTGAACAAAAATATCCTGTCGCTTATTACTTCACGTATTAAAGTTATGGCGGGAATGGATATTGCCGAGCGAAGGCTTCCACAGGACGGCAGATGTACCGTCAGGCTCGGCCAGAGAGAAGTTGATTTGCGTATCAGCACTGTCCCGACAAGTTTCGGTGAAAGAAGTGTTCTGAGATTGCTGGATAAAAGCTCAGGTATTTTTTCACTTAATGAATTAGGACTCGCGAAAGAGGACCTTGATAAGTTCGATACTTTACTTAATCGTTCTCACGGCGTAATTTTTGTGACAGGCCCAACCGGCAGTGGTAAAAGCACAACTTTATATGCCTGTCTTAATAGAATAAATTCAGCAGAAAAAAATGTTCTCACTATTGAAGACCCGATTGAATATCAGCTCGAAGGTATCAGCCAGATTCAGGTTGCAAACAAAAAAGGCATGACCTTCGCCACATCTTTACGGCATGTTCTTCGTCAGGATCCCGATGTTATCATGGTCGGTGAGGTTCGTGACATCGAGACAGCCCGAATGGCCATACAATCTTCACTCACAGGCCATCTGGTCTTCAGTACTTTACATACCAATGATTCAGCGGGTGCAGTCAGCAGGCTTTTGGACCTCGGAGTTGAGCCGTACCTTGTAAGTTCGTCTCTTATTGCTATAATAGCTCAGAGACTTGTAAGGAAAGTTTGTAACAACTGCAAAGAGCCGGTAGAGCCTGCATTGCACGAGCTGAAAGAACTTGGATTGGCTGATGAAGCCGGCAAAGGTAAATTCTTTGTCGGTAAAGGATGCGATAAATGTTTTCAGACGGGTTATCGCGGCCGAACAGGAATTTACGAAATGATGTTGATTAACCAGGATGTGCAGAATCTTATATATGCAAGAGAATCCGCTGGGACAATAAAAAGACATGCCCTGAACGCGGGATTGAAAACATTAAGAATAGATGGTGCCAGAAAAGCTCTTGCAGGTATAACGACAATCGCTGAAGTTCTGAGAGTAACACAAGCTGATATTGCTTAGTTTATATTTTCCGTAAATTAGAGTAATGGGATTCAGAGTTATAAAATGCCAAGATATCAATACATAGCAATAGAAGGAAACGGCAAGAAGGTCAAAGGTTCTATAACCGCTGAAAGTTCTTATGCGGCCAGAAAGCAGCTTAGGGTAAGGAATATACATCCTTCGTCAATTGTAGAATCAGGCTCGGATAAGAATGATAAATCAGGCTTTTTCCCTAAATTAACGAGACGAAGTAAAAATCAGGTAATTGAGTTTACCAAGCAAATGGCTACTTTACTGAATTCAGGCATCAAGCTGACAGACTCCCTTTCTGTTCTTTCGATGCAAATCAGCGACACAAAATTAAAAAATGCTATAATTGACATTCGTGACCGTGTAGTCACGGGTGAATCATTTACCGATGCTATAAAAGATTATAGCGACTTTTTTGATGTTATATATGTAAGCATGGTTCGAGTCGGTGACATGACCGGTTCTTTGGGAGAAAGCTTAACTACCATTGCTGGCTTCATGGAAAAAAGACAGAAAGTCGAATCAAAAATTATTACAGCTATGATATATCCTTTAGTTTTGGTAATCTTTTGCGTTTTCGTGATTTTGTTTATGACAATAAAAGTTATCCCGACTATAGCCGAACAAATCCAACAGGCGGGACAGCAATTACCATGGCTAACGCAGAGATTAATGGATTTCAAAAATATCATGGTAAGCTGGAAGATTATTATCGTAATAGGAGTAATTGCCGGGATAGTAACCGTTCTATGGCAATTCTTAAAGACAGAACGCGGTGCATATATGCGTGACAAGTTTATATTGTCTCTGCCGTTATTTGGCCCGCTCATCAAACAGCGTGTTGTCGCGAGGTTTGCCTCGACACTTTCTACCCTGATTGGTTCGGGGCTTGCTATGGCCGAATCTCTTCGTGTCGTCGCAGAAGTTACCGGCAATAGTATAATGAAAAAAGCAATACATAAGGCACGAGAGAGAATTCTGGCCGGCGCTGATATCGCAACTCCTTTACGTGACAGCGGCGTTATTGACCCGGCGATTGCTCATATGGTTGCAGTCGGAGAAAAGAGCGGCGAGCTGGAAAAAATGCTTAAAAATATAAGTGATAATCTCGAAGCATCGACAGATGTTGTTATCGAAAGATTAAGCGCGACAATCGAGCCGGTCATTATAATTATTATGGCCGGTATTGTCGGAGTTATTGCTTATGCGACAATATCACCAATATTAGAAGTAACACAAGGACAATTTTAATTTTTCGACCGGAGTTAAAAAATGATTAGAACAAAAAGAAATAAAAGCAGCAGATTTGGTTTTACAATGATTGAAATTATGGCAGTGCTGATTATCCTTGGCCTTCTTTCTACATTAGTTGCGACAAAAGTAATAAACAATGTTGAAAAAGGAAGAGAGATTACCACTAAAGCCAACTTGAAAATGTACCATAACGCTGTGAATAATTTCAGGATGGATATCGGCAGACTTCCTTCACAGGAAGAAGGTTTGATGGCGCTTATCGAAGCTCCAAGCGACACCGATAATTATCCAGATGGTGGATATATGGAAAGCACGAAAATTGAGAGTGATGGCTGGAAAAATGAATTTATTTATGAAGTCGTTCCAGGTTCATCTTCAGGTTTTTTAATCAGAAGCTGCGGCCCCGATGGTG
This sequence comes from Sedimentisphaerales bacterium, assembly GCA_016936075.1. Taxonomy (GTDB): domain Bacteria; phylum Planctomycetota; class Phycisphaerae; order Sedimentisphaerales; family Anaerobacaceae; genus JAFGPS01. Next base: position 8,545 of record JAFGPS010000031.1, read on the forward strand.
AGCAGGACACCGAAGATGATATTATAAGCACAGAATTAAACTAAAACGAGTATTGTATTATGGTGACAGGCAGCAAAACTGTACATACTTGCGGCATCCGATACAAAAGAAAAAATGCCTATACATTAACTGAGATGCTCGTGGTAATTATAATAATATCCCTGCTGCTTCTTTTGGCGCAGGTGAATATTTTTACAATGCTTAGAAGAAATTCCTTCAAATCAGAAGTACAGCTTCTTGTCTCAACAATGCAATCGGCAATAAACGCCGCGTCACAAAGCGAAAGAAGATATGAATTTATTGTTGATATAACGGAACAATCTTTTTTGCTGCGGGAAATTACTACATCGGATTTGTCGGAAGTTCTGGAAGACGAAATTATTATTAATGAAAACTTAAGTGATAAATGCATAGTAGTCTTTGTTGAATTCGACGATGGAGATTCTACTTTTGACGGCAGAGCAAAGTTCAGAGCAGGCCATGCAGGTTGGGCCTATGGCGGGAAAATTGTTCTGCAGGACGAGTACGACCAGAAGTATTCTATAGTTGTGAATCGAATGGACAGAATTGTTACATTAAAAAAAGGTGATTATACGCTTCTTAAACCTATACCCAAAGATGATCTTAGCACATAAAACAATCAGAACAAGGAACTATGGTTTTACTCTTATAGAAGCAATAGCTTCAACGGCTTTACTTGCATTTATAATTTCAAGTACGTGGGTTGTTATTGATAGATGTGTCGCGTCAACGTCAAATTCCATAATTAAAATGCAGGCTTTTGAGGTAGCCCGGGAAAATCTTGAAACCATTTTAGTACGAGAATCAATCAAAGAAAAGGCAGAGTTCGGTACAAGCGAACGTTACCCTGGAATTGAATGGGAGACCATAATAGAGACTTTTTATGAGCCGATTAATTCGCAAATGTGGCTCAGAGCTATCTGTACTGCTTTTTATTACGATACAAATGGAGAACAAAAATCTGTAGAATTAGAGCATTGGCTTACTGGATTAAATAAAAACCAGTTACTTCAGATATTAATGCGTCAGGAAGACGGCATGGAAGATTTGTCTTCACAGCTTATTGAAACAATTGAAGATGCCGCCGAATATGCAGGCGTTAGTGCCGAAACAATAGAGGAGTGGCTGGATAAAGGGATGAAAATGACAGAAGATGATTTTTTTACAACAACCAATCTTGACCTTTTTAAGCTTAATGACGGCAATCCTTCGGAAGAAGACATAGAGAATTTACAAATATCATCTTCAGAAGACCTAAGCCGTATCAAGATGCAGCAAAATAAAACGAATATGAAAGACGAAATCGACCCCAAAACTGGTCTGACATACGGCCAAATGGAACAAATGGATATTCAGGAAATATGGGATGTATTGAAGCAGTCACGAGAAGGTGAATAGTACTAAAACTTAAAGATAATATAAATGAAAGAGTCTCTAAACATATCAGAACGAAGAACAGGATTTTCATTAATGGAAGTGCTTGCAGCCATGATGATAGGGACAATGATTTTGATAGCAGTTTTTAATGTGTATGACAGAGCAGAAAGTGCCGCTGCGTCAGTTACTCGTAATCTGAATAATTCCAGGCGTCCGTATGAAGTTCTGCAGCTTATCGCTGAAGACCTTGATAAGATGGTAACAACCAATTCGGACATGAATATTATTGTAGTAAGCAGGTATATTAAGAATTATGCAGCCGCATTACTCGTAATTAGAGTAAAATATAAAGATCCGACTAATAAGGAAAGGTCATATAAAGAAATATTTTGGCAGTGTAATATAAATCCTGAGGGTGATGCAAACGATTTAGTTTTGTATCGTTCATATGAGGGAATCCTGCCGGAAGATAAGCTGCTCGACAAAGATAGAGAGCAATCAGAAGAAAATGTTTATGTTCCCATTTGCGGTGGAGTTACTTATTTCGATATAAAGATATATACTGAAAAGGACAAGCCGGAAGCTGCATGGGTAGGGGGAATGCCTTTGGGTGTTACTCTAACTATTTCTTTTGCTGAGCCTTTTAAAAATGATGATGGGATTTATGATGTACCTGAAAATATGAAATATTCACGCACGATTGCTTTGGACAAAAGCAGAAAAATTAAATTCGATATTTCGGAAGAGTCATTTGAAGATGAGGCAAATGGAATAAACTCAAATATTCTTGATGATAGGAACTCTTCATCGACTAAAACAAAGTTGCCAGGAAAATGAAAAAAAATAGTAACAATTCAAATATTAATAAGAGTCGAACCGGTATTGTATTGTTGTTGACATTAGTAATACTTGCTGTGATTGCGATGCTTGGCTATACGCTTACAAGCCGCGTAATGTCTGATCGCCTTCGGAATCAATATCTCATTGATTATAGTCAGGCCCGTTACGGATGCGATTCGGCTCTTAAATATGCAATGGCCACTATGGAAAATATTGATCCTGTCTTGGTAAGCCGTTCGGAATATCCGGATTTTTCTGATTTATTCGCTCTCGATGCCGAGCAATACAGGGAATTTATTGAGCAGTGGGAAAGAACTTCCGGTGATGATGGCTCAGAAGAAGTCAGTTATTTTTCAAGCCGGGATTTATTTAAAGCTGACACTAATGATACGGATATTGAAGATGCCGGAAGCATAATAATTCCTGGACCTTATGGGGCTGCGTGGCCTTTTATTGCAGAGCCAGTTGAAATAGAAATTGGTACTGCAAAAGTGCGAATCGAGATTGAAGATGAGAATGCAAAGTATCCGCTTGGCTGGTCAATGGTCGAAGATAAGGATTTACAGTGGGAACTTGATACAGGATTTGAAACTTTCTGTGAGATGTCTGGAATGGAATATGAAGAGATTGAATCTTTGAAATCGGACCTTGCTGAAATTGGTAAAATAAAACCTTATAAAATAGACTTTAAACCAGTAGTAACAACAACAAGAGAACCAGTAAAAACAAGCTCAAAAACTTCTTCCAGTAAAACAAAAACACCGGCAACACAGATTAAAAGAACTGTATTAACCGTTGCTACTCAAATTTCCAATCAGACAACGAGTTTTGCGAGATTTTTTAACAGTACCCTATTAGATAGAGATGCTCTTGCAAGACCAACGATAATTGATGGAGACAGAAAAGAATCACCTTTGAAATATATCAGTACATGGGGAACGCGTTTGATAAATATTAATTCTGCGCCAAGACATGTACTGGAGGCTGCTTTTATTTTCAATGGAGACCAGGTCGAAATTGCAGACCAAATAATAAAATTGAGACAAACCCAGCCCTTCGAGGATTTGGACGATTTGCAAAAGAGAGTAGTCGGATATAAAGATTCAATAGAAAAATCTCAAAGTTATATCACAACTAAAAGCAATATTTTTACGATAAGAATAACAGCAACAAGCGGTACGGCAAAAGCCTTCGCTATAATAGCTGTTAAAAAAGAAGCGAATACTACTAAAAGAATTGCTGTAATAAACGATTAAATGCCGTCTTAGGGAGCTTAAAATAAATGGAAGCAAAAAATTTACTCGGAATTTATTTGACCAGGGAAACCGCGACTGTTGTCTGCCTTAGTTCGAAAAGCAAGGGCGATAATATACCGGATTGCTTTACTGTTAAAGTCACGGATTCCGAACAGCCCAAAATACAGGCCTTGGCAAGCATGATAGCAGATGGTTGTTCCGAACGGAAACTGCAATTTTCCGAAGTCGCGGTTGCTTTAGACTGCTCACTTTTCATGCAGCATAGTTTGCATAGTGACTTTTCTGACCCTAAACAAGTTGCCTCGACTGTAAGATTTGATACAGAAGAAGCATTAGCGGCGGATATTTCCGATATAGCTCTGACGTTTGAGATAAACTCAAAAGACGAAACTGGCTCAAGTATAACAGTATTTACGGCAGATAAGAAAATATTATCGGAGATTCTTCTATCACTACAGCAGTATGGTTTTGACCCGATAACAATTAAGCCAGACGTAAATTGCCTTTCAAAAATAATTTTTCAAAAAATTCCTGCCGGAGAATCCACCGAAGGAGTAATGTTCTCAATGCTCTCTGGGCACAGCGGCTATCTGATTAAGCCGAGGGATTTGGATGGTTCCGGCCAGAACAACTCTTGTGTTGCCAGAACTTTTCTTGTCGGTCCAAAACAAAACAGAACGGACCTGCTTGCAAGAGAAATTACGATGACAACTGCTTTGTTCAGTGGTGATGAAAAAATAAATTCACTTAAAATTTTCGATTCGGCAGGATCTGTGGATTTTTCTTCCATAACTGAAAAAACCGGTATATTGGCAAGAAATATCGAATTCTTTGGAGAAGCTGATACTTCTGCCGAAGAAAGTAATAACCGAGTAAATCGTATAGATTTTGCTATAGCTTATGGTGCGGCAATGTCCCTGACTGAAAAAGAGCAAACAGTAAATTTCAGGGATGATTTCAGTCCGTTCCAGGGCAAAAAAATAAAAACACAAAAGGCGCTCAAATTCGCAATGGTTTCTCTTACTATGTTATTGATTGCTGTCGGGTTGTATTTCCATATGAACCTTTACAGCGTCAATAGGGATATTAAGAAAGCAAGAACAAAGTTCAATAAGAATTATGAAATCGTTATGGGGAAAAAACTCTCGAAAACTGCTTCAACCAATACGATACTTAAAAATATTGGTTATGAGCTTGACAAAGTCAAGGATGAAAATGCCGGAATTATAACTGCCGGAGCTTCAGTATCATCCAAATTGACTCTTGTACTTAAAGCATTCATTACATGTGCCAAAGAAACAGGTTTAAATGTTGATACAATAAATATTTCGGAGAAAAATATTGCTATAACAGGTGACACTACAAGCCGGAAAGAAACGATGAAATTCTTTGATCAACTGAGAAAGACCGGCCTGGAGTTAAAAAGTACTAACTATGATTCTCAGGAAAGAACAAAACGTGATGGTTTCAGTATCACGTTAGAACCGACAAAATGAATTTAATAATGGTTAATAAAAATGAAAGATATGCATAAATATTCAGTATATATTTACATTATCGTACCAATTCTTGTCGCCATATGGCCGGCATTAATACTTACTATGTACATGCCTACGGCAGAGGCCAAACTTAGTGATGACATAGAAGCCTATTCCGATGCAAATAATAAAATGCTTGATATTTTATCACTTGAGCCTGAACGTATAGAATTTGGAGATCCAAACGAAGAAACTATTGAGTTTGCGTATGACCGCGTTGTTGACCAGATTGCTTCTTCGTGCAAAATTCCTCCTTCTAAGTGCAAATTGAGCACAGGTACTATCATCGACTCAAAATCCAGTAAAACTCAGACTGCTTCGGTAAGATTATCGAATGTTGACATAACAAAGTTTGCGAAATTTCTATCTGATATTCAATCCCGCTGGCCGAATTTGGTTTGCAATTCTGTAAAACTTAACAAAAAAGAAAATATCCCTGACGAGTGGGATGTACTTATAGATTTTAAGTATTTTTATTCGGCAACTGATTAAAACCTAAAACAAAATGGAGATGCCTGTTTTTTAGACATCTCCATTTTTCAATGCTTTCAAAAAATAACAAACGAGTTTGTCGTACAGCATTTGTACTACAGAACTTTAATTCGTATTGTTATCCGATTTCTTCGTCGATCCAGCCGAGCAGTTCACGCAGGTCATCAAGATTGATGTCACCCATGTGAGCAATTCTGAACGTTTGATTTTTCAGTTTGCCGTAACCGTTTCCGAAGACAGTGTTATGTTTTTCCTGGATGGCTTTTATCACGTCAGCAACAGCAATGTCCCGTGTGTTTTTTACAGTGGTAAGAGTATTTGAAGCGTATTTTTCTTCACAGAACAGGTCGAACTTTTCCTTCGCCCAGATTCGTACGAATTCACCCATTTCTTTATGACGCTGCCAAACATTTTCCATACCTTCTGCGAGCAGTTTCTTGCACTGGTAATGCAAAGCCATAATGTGAGGTATATTCGGAGTAGTTGGAGTCTGGTTCTTTTCTGCATTCTTTGCAAACTGAACGAAATCGAAATAATAGCCTCTGTTCGGTACAGTTTTAGCTTTTTCCAAAGCTCTGTTACTAACAGCCGCTATAGCCAATCCCGGCGGAATCGCAAAGGCTTTTTGAACGGAAGCGAATACGACATCCCATCCTAAATCATCGAAGTGCAGAGGTAATCCGACCATGCCGCTGACTGCATCGACAAAAACCAGAACATCAGGATACTTCTCCTTCATCATTTCGCTTATCTGATAGACAGGATTTGTCAGGCCTGTGCTTGTTTCGTTATATACGAGCGTTACCGCTGAGTATTTGCCGGTTGAAAGCTTTTCATCAATTTGTTCAGGTGTAGTTGGCTGTCCCCATTCGACTTTGAGTTCATCAGCTTTTCTGCCGTTGCTGCGGGCTACATCAAGCCACTTGTCACTGAATGCACCGCAGCATGTGCAAAGAACTGTCTCGTCGAAATCAACGCAGTTACGCATTGAAGCTTCCCATATACCTGAAGCAGAGCTTGTTGATAGAAAAATGTTCTGATTAGTGAATAGAACTTGTTTGAGCATATCAACTGTTTCACTATGCAGTTGCGCATATTCTTTTCCACGATGCCCCAGGGTTGGCCGTGATAGCTCTTTCAAAACATCGTCGTCAACTTTTACGGGTCCTGGAATGAATAATCTTGGCGGATTTTTCCAGTCTGTCATACTTCATCTCCAATCAAAAAATTATAATTTATTAATTGTTAAACCAGAATATAGCTTCGGGAAAAAATACGTTGCCTTTTGAGGCATTCTCTCCCCGGCATCTGTAACCATATGTAATTGTTTTATTGTCACTGCGTTTGTAAAAAATGCTACCTGTTTGTCACCGCTTTCGATATCATAAATCGTATCGTCAATCGCGTTTGGAGTATCTTTTACATATTGCAGGTTTTCACCTCTTGATAATACTTCTTGGTCGATACCAAGTAGTTCTTCCAGAATCAGTTTATGTAATATTGCTAAATCAAGCGTTCGCCATGCAGGACTCATATCAGCCGCTGCGTGATTAATCGCATCTGTGTCCGTAAGAACAGCAATATAAAACTTGTCATTTCCACCGTAGATACCGAACGCACATTTTTCCAAACTCACTTCGGTCTTCATGTGCTCAAGCATCTTTTCCTTGGCCTGCATTTGCGTTTGAGGATTATTGAATTTATATTCAGTAATTTCAAAACGTTTTTTCAGACCTTCGATAAGTTTTTGCAAATTGAAGTTCTTAAGATTTTGAACAACCCGATGTGTTGCTAATATAATCAGACCTTTCTGTGAAGTATTAGCGAACGCGAGCATCTGGTATTTTGCATTTGGATTATCAGTATCTTTGGCGAATTTCAGGCCGGTTGTGTAGCGATGATGGCCATCGGCTATGACACAACTTTTATCCTTCATCATCGAAGTGATTTCCTTAAGTTCTTTTCCGTTGGATATATTAAAAAGCTGGTGCCTTACATCCATCTCATCTGTGTAATCTATCAGCGGGTCACCTTGAGCCGTCTTTTCAATTATTTTTTCAGCTACCTGCTTCTCATCTTCATAAAGCATAAAAACCAGACCAAGGTCGGCAAGCGTAGCTTTTTTCAGGTTATACCTGTCAACTATCGGTTTTGCCAGAATTTGCTCGTGTGGTTTTACGATTTTTCCGAACTCTTCGAGCTTGCCCAACGCGATAAAACTGTGCCGCTGGAACGTTTCGTTACCAATCTTAAACTCCTGGACATAAGCATAAATCGCTTCTTCCTTGTCCTGTTTCAGTGCACCTTGGTCTATCCATTGAGCAAGATAGCCGGCGGCACGTTTATATTGGTCAACTTCCTTTGATTTTTCAGGTTTTTCTGGAGCAGATTCGACGTCCCCGTTGCTAAGTTGTGCGGCTTTGTACACTACAGGCATTGGGCCGGGAGTGGATTTTATAACTCGAACAATATTATACCGACTCTTTTCCAGAAGCTGAAAACGTGCATCTTCGCTAATCACATCGTAAGGCGGGGCGATACAATTTCCAACATCTCCGACAACCGCCGGGTTGAACCTGAACGCTTTAAATGGCTTTATTTGCATATTATTTCTCTTATTTTTCGCGGACAATAAGCATTAACCAAACAGTACATCAGATTAAAAGACCTGTTCCCCGTGAGTTCGTCAAATGGCGTTTCTGCTACTTTCGGGACGGCTACGCCGCTATCCTTTTACATTGTTTTATGTACTTTTCAAAATCAAAGTAACAGATATTACTAAACTAAGCTGCATTTGTCAATTAAGATTGGCTTATTTGAAATATTCTCGATTCTTATCAAAAAACAACGCCGAATTGATAGTGATAGTAAAAACACCACCAATCCGGCGTTGGATATGTTATTTGAAAACAGGTACTTTTTAGTTTTCTTTAGATTTGGAATGCTTTGCGAAGAATTTGAAGATTTCCGGCGTACCATCATTGATTACGCCGCCGTGATCGCCGCCCGGAATCTCTTTGTATTCATATGTCATTTTCAGTTCTTTCATTTTTTCGACCCACTGGCGTGTATTTGTAACCGGAACCAGTTCATCGGCATCGCCTTGTACGATAATTACAGGCATATCCTTGATTTTCTCAAGTGAAGCAGGTTGTAACGTAAACGCCGCCGGTGCCATCGCGCCAATCGCTGCCCAGTTTTCAGCATATTTTACGCCAAGATATAATGTTCCGGCTCCACCCATGGAATGACCCATCAGGTATGTGCGGCTCTTATCTACTTTGTATTCTTTGCGGATGATTTCCAAAACGTTCATAACGTCTTTTTCGCTAAGTTCGGCAACTTTAACAGGATCAGTTACGGCTGTTCCACCTGTTGAACTGCCAAACGAGAACATTCCGCCACCGCCTGGTGCGCCGCCACGCATACCTACTGCTCCGCCTCTTCCGCCGCCGCGATTAGCCATTGCTGCTCCGGGAACTCCTGTATTCGGTACTCCGGCTGGTGCGCCGCCGCGACCGCCCATGCCGCGTCCACCCATTCCTGCGCCAGGTGCGCCACCGCGACCACCCATACCACGACCACCACCTGCTCCGGGTGCTCCGCCGCGACCTGTACCACGACCCATTCCGCCTCCCATTGCCTGTGCCATTGATGCTATTCCGTACCAGCCGCCTGAGGTATAGCCCAAAGGAGCCGCGACAATGTATCCGCCTTCTTCTGCCAAATTAAGTACTTCGCCGCGCATCATGAATGAATTATCTACGCCGAGACCGTGAAGTAAAATAATCAGCGGTGCTTCTTTCTCTTTGGTGACTTTTGAAGAAACGAACAGCGAATAAGGCATAGGTTCGTTTGTATCTTCCAGAATATATGTTTTGTTTTGAACGCGTGCATCGGCCTGCGCACCGAATCCGCCGCCACCGCCGCGGGCCATCGCAACTCCACCTCGTCCGCCCGCCGGGGCAACTTGTGCAAGTGCCGCAATTGACAGGCATAAGGAAATAATTACAAAAACTGACAATACTCTTCTTAGCTTAGACATGACAACAACCTCCTAAAAAAATAATAAAATTACGATAGCTATTTCTTTATTTTTAAAAATTGACACCTTCTGGCTTATTTAATCATAATGCTACGTATACATATTAAATAATATAACTAAATTGCCTTGTTTTGTCAAAAAAATAAATATCTGTTTTAAACCGCAAACGTGTCCCCCGAGGCTAAAGAGGTGACAATTCTAATACTTCATGTGGTTTATACTTGACATTCGGCTTGCTTATGATATAATACGTTTTCTTAAATAGGGGTAAAGACGTTTCCCTCCGGATATTTCTTACCTTAGTAAAAGTTATTAGTGCAAATATTCTAATGTTTTTTGATTTATTGGAGCTGATGATGAGACACCTTTGGATAAAAAAAGTCTTACCCTCATTTTTACTACTTCTATTATTGACACTCAATGTGCAGGCAGATATCTCTACAGGAACAATTTCTGGTTGGCCCGAGTGGACGCCCGGCAGTACAATCGGAGACGTTTCTATTTATTGGACTTATGCGCAACCGAACCACGGCTATTTTTATGGGTATAAGGATGCTGATGCCAGCTACCGTGCGCCCAATAGTGTAGTTGCATTCGATCTGGACGCGACAGATATAACTGATATCACTAAGGCTTCAGACTACGTTTTTGAAACTGACTATGTCGGCTTGCTACAAGATGCCGAAGCCAGTCCTGATGGTATTGGTGACTTCGTCATTTGGAAAAATATTGTCACTAACCACTATGCGGTCTTACGAATTGATGATATTTATGAGAATTATATTGATGAGAATACGAGCATAATCGGGCTTGATGGTATATGGTGGTTTCAGGATGATGGTACATGTAACTTTAGCGGTGATACTGGCAATGTCACTCCTGTGCCGGGTGCGGTTCTGCTTGGTCTGATTGGATTAAGTGCAGCGGGAGTAAAACTGCGTAGATATGCATAATTAAATTTGAAAGAAAAAAACGAATTTCCAAAAGGGCTGCGAGCATCAACTTGCGGCCTTTTTTCTTTCCCGAATAAACACAAACAAAACGATTAAATAGGGACAGTTATGCTCTGTATAAAACATCGTAAAATTTATAAAAATAAAATTGCGCCATGGCACGCAAGTTGCTAAATAATGGTCTATGAAGACCAGTAAAAGTACTCTAAAAGTGGCACGGATGGCACTGGAGGCTGCAAATAAAGCATTGGCTCAGTATTCACATAAAAAGAGCCCGCGAAAATTTACACAGCCTCAACTGCTGGCGTGCCTTATAGTTAAAGAAATCAGAAAATTAGATTATCGTGGTATTCATATTATGCTTAGTGAATGGTCAGATCTACGAGAAGTTCTTAAGTTGAAGAAGATACCTCATTTTACGACTCTTTGCACGGCCAGTAAACGACTGCTAAAAAAGAAGGAATCGGGATTACTTAAGGATAACTCCAAGTTAGCTGCGATTGATTCGACTGGTATAGAGACACGTTATGCATCTCGATATTATACTAGTCGCTGTGAACGCCATTCTGGTCATTATAAACACAGATATCCGAAACTATCGGCTATCTGTGACACGTCCAATCACTTGATCCTTGGGATATTTATTGACCGAGGTCCACGACTCGATCATGTTGAGGCCAGGGATACATTATCAAATGCATTGGAACAACAGAAATTTGATATTTTGCTGGGAGATGCTGGTTATGAATCTGAAGGATTTCATCGCTTATGTCGAGAGCCGTTAGGCATTGAAAGCATCATACCTACGACACGTCGAGGAAGACCTCGTGATGATGGTGACATAAATCCGGTAAATGGGAAATATCGTCAATTAATGAAAGAACTTTTTCCTAAAGAATTATATGGCCAACGTTGGCAGATAGAAACCGTCTTTAGTATACTAAAACGCAATCTTGGTTCAGCCGTTCGTTCTCGTATACATTATAATCAGACAAGAGAAATCCGTCTGCGTGTCCTTGCTCACAACCTTATGATCCTGTGGCGTACCATTTTATGTTTTATACAGAGCAGGACAGTTACCTATTTTTGTTTGACAGTATTTGTTTTTATGTATAGTATATCTAAATTATGCCAAGAACTGGACGTATAGCGATAGTGGATGAGCCGCACCATATTACTCAGCGTGGTAATAACCGTCAGGATGTTTTCTTTGTGGATGATGACCGGCGGATTTATCTGTCGATTCTAAAAGAGAAGGCAGAAAAATATGCTCTTGAAATTCTCGGTTGGTGTTTGATGACAAATCATATTTATTTAATTTCGCGACCAAAGACGCCTGAATCCATGGCAAAGGCCCTCGGGCGTACTCATTTGAGTTATACACAGTATGTCAACAGGATGCACAATCGCAGCGCCCATTTATGGCAAAATCGTTTTTTTTCATGTCCCCTCGGAAGGGAGCATTTCTGGAAAGCACTTGTTTACACAGAGCAGAATCCTGTTCGAGCTGGAATTGTACGTCAGGCATGGAAATACAAATGGTCGAGTGCGACAGCCCGTTTGAATGGTCGTGACACCGCCGGCCTTTTGAATATGTCATATTGGAAGCAGATTTCATCACAGATTAATTGGCGTCGCGAGTTGGAAGATATTAAAACCGAAGAGGTAGTAGAACATATTCGTCATAATACTCATACAGGCCGTCCGCTGGTGAGCGATTCGTTTATTAGCAAGTTGGAGAAAGTTTTGAATAAAAGACTACGTCCGCTGCCTGTCGGATGAACGAAAAAGGGAAAAAGGAATGAATAAGATAACAAAAATAGATAACTGTCCCGAATGGCGGGACTTTAAGGTTATTAAGAAAAAAGGTCTCCCGTAACCGATATAGAAGTTAACGCTAACTCTAATCGGAAA
>JAFGPS010000032.1 GCA_016936075.1 Sedimentisphaerales bacterium
AATAACAAGGTATTATATTGATATGAAAGAATCCAAGAAACAAACTGCCAGATTTATAGCGGCTCAGGTTTTGAATAAGTTTGAGCCTAAGCGTGATTACGCTTCGTCGATTCTCGATAATTTTCTGGATAAGACTGACCAGAGGCAAAGAGCTACTGATCTTGTTTTTGGATCGTTGAGAAATCTGGCCGCGATAGATTCTGTTATAAACGCGTTTTCCGGCTGTCTTGTAAAACGAATTCAGAAGAAGCTCTTAAATATAGTTCGGATAGGTTGTTATGAGATTATTTATACTCCTTCGACCGGTGAACATTCTATAGTAAATGAAGCCGCTCAAAATGCAAAGGCTATCGCTGGCCCAAAACAGGTTGGGTTTGTCAATGCTCTGTTGCGACAAATTATAAGACATGTCACAAACAGGCAAACTCCACTGTCACAGGCGAATCTCAGGCAAACTCTACCGCAAAATATTGAAACTGGCTGCGAATTTGAATCTGACTTTCTGCCAGATGACTCAAAGAATTTAGCTGAGTATCTCAGTATTGTTTTTTCTTTACCTAATTGGCTTGTCACTGAATGGCTGAATGACTTTAGAAGTGAGAAGACCAGGCAGATTTGTTTTGCGAGCAATCGCAGGCCGGGATTTTATATAAGGCCGAATACACTCAAGACAACTTTACAGGATTTAGTGACTAAGTTTCAAGAAGAAGGAATTGAAATCGAGATAATACAAGAGGAGTCGCTTTTGCGTATTAAAAGTCCGAGCATGGTATCAAAGCTGCCGGGTTTTAACGAAGGACTATTCGTAGTGCAGGATTTAACCGCTTCGCTGCCTGTAAAGCTTCTGAATCCAAAGCAAAACTGGAAGATTCTTGATATGTGTGCCGCTCCGGGAGGAAAGACAACTCAATTAGCGGAAACGACAAATGATTCGGCTCAAATATTCGCGACTGATATAGATTCAGAGCGGCTTACGAGATTAGAAGAGAATATAACAAGGCTTGGTATCAAAAGCGTACAAGTACTGAAATACGAAAAAATATCGGACATGAAATTCGACTGTATTTTGCTCGATGTGCCATGTTCGAATACAGGTGTTCTGGCTAAGCGAATAGAGACTCGTTTTCGCATAGAACCGAAGACAATTAAAGGAATTACAACAACACAAACTGAGATTCTCGAACAAGCATCTACAATGCTAAATCCCTGCGGGACAATATGTTACAGCACGTGCAGCATACAGATTCAGGAAAATTCCAGTGTAGTGAAAGACTTCCTTAAAAGGCATAATGATTTCACTCTTGTTTCAGAAAAGCTTGTTTTACCTTCAGCAGAACGATTCGACCATGATGGCGGATATTCTGCTGTAATTGTAAAAAAATCCTGATAAAAAGCCGCTTATCAGTTATGTAAAAACAAACTTCACAGTTTTTCCACAAACCCGAGTTACATTGTGTATAACTTGTGAATAATAATCTTTTTTCGCACGTAAAACCAGTGCAGACATGAACCTCTATCAAGTGGAAAAGAATTTTCGAAAAAACCAGTTGATTTGTGCTTTTATTTACCTGATAATCTGGCTTTGAGTTGATAATAACGAAAGGAATCATGTCTGGTATCTTAGTTGAATTCAGCTTTAACTTTTCAACTGATACTTAAGACAGGCCGGTATTTGGAGAAGGGTTTATTAGTCCTTTTGGCAATACTGGTTTAAAGCTCGTAACAGGAGTGCTTATGATGCAGAGCATAATCACGGATGATAAAATAAAATTGATTTCAGAACAAATTAATAGTATTAACGATGCTATTGCCAAACAGATAGGTATGCAGAAATACCGAATCTGGTTCCAAAACTCAACCAATTTGGCTCTCACGAATGGTTATCTTAAGATAAGTGCCGCTAATCCCTTCATATCAAGCTGGATTCAAAATCATTTCTCAGATGAAATAATAAAAGCAGTTCATACAGTTACAGGAACAGACGTAAAACTCTCTTTTACTATCGACCAGCAATTAAACGGCGTACAAAGCCGTTTACGTTTTGAAACGGAGGAATCTGAAGCGGCTTTAAAGGCTGGCAGATTCCGCGAAAAACCCAAAAGAGTAAAATCGTCTGAAATTAGTCCCAGTCAAAGCAGAAGACTTAAACTGAGCCTGGATACGTTTGTTGTAGGCGGACCAAATGAACTCGCCTATAACTCAGCTAAAATGATTGTAAACGAAGAAAAAAGCCAGTTTAATCCTTTATTTGTTCACGGCGGATACGGCGTAGGCAAAACACACCTGCTGCAGGGAATATGCAATGCTATGTTCGAAAAACGACCGCAAACTAACTGGTTATATCTTTCTGCTGAAGATTTTGCCAACCAGTTTGTACTTGCGTTAAAGACAAAAAAACTCGAAGCGTTTCGAAATCGAATGAGACAAACGGACCTGCTGGCAATAGACGATATTCATTTTCTGGCAAGTAAACCTTCCATGCAGGAAGAATTTCTGCATACTTTCAATACAATTGACTTAGCTGGAAAACAGGTAATTCTTGCCTCCGATGCTCATCCCAAACAAATCAGTCAGCTTTCAGACAAGCTGGTTAACCGCTTCGTATCGGGTATGGTTGTCAAAATTGATTCGCCGGACCTTGATATGCGATGCAGAATATGCAAACAGTTCTTACAAAGACTTAACAGGCCGGTGCAGGTGAATGATAATGTAATACAGTACATTGCCGAAAATCTCGTTACTAATGTACGCGAACTTGAAGGAGCGGTATTAAAAGTAATCGCATTTGCATCTCTTAAAAACGAAAATATCAGCCTGACAATGGCCAAAGCTGTACTGTCCGAACACATGGAAAGATGCGATCCAATAGTTCACGTAACAGATATCGAATCTGTAGTTGCTTCGTATTTCGGAATAACAACCGCGAATTTGCATTCACCTAAGAAAAACAGAACAGTTGCACTTGCAAGACATCTAAGTATGTTTCTTACGAGAAAGCATACCAGAATGTCATCTTCAGAAATAGGCAGAGTAATGGGCGGAAAAAATCATGCTACAGTCCTGCTGGCATGCAGGAAAGTTGAAGATATGGTCGAAAGAAATATCGATATTAACTGGCAAAGCCCTTCAGGAAATAAAATCTCAAAAGTTAAAACTGTTATTACCCAACTTGAAAAAAGCATATCAAGATAATATAATGGAATATAGATAATACCTTAGGTATTTTTTCCGAATTTCAAAAATCATATTTATTTTTAAAGGATGAAATAATGAGCGGCATTTTTGGAGTTGCATCAAAAGGAAACTGTTCGGAAACACTTTTTTATGGTACAGACTACCATTCTCACCTTGGAACTGAATACGGCGGAATAGCAGTTCTGGACAAAGAGTTCACTCGTCAAATACATAATATCAACCAAAGCCAGTTCAAATCGAAATTTTATGACGACTATAATAATATCAAAGGCAATAAAGGTATTGGTGTAATCAGCGATTATGACGAGCAACCTATATACCTCCGCTCAAGATTTGGCCCATTCTGTGTAGTTACGAGCGGCTATGTTGAAAACGCTGAGGAAATAGCCGAAAATCTACTAAGTAAAGGAATCACTTTCAGTGAGGTAAGCAAACGTTCTGTAAATACACCGGAACTGATAGCAAAAATAATTAACCAGGGAAGCAGCATAATAAACGGTATTGAAAAGGTCTTTGACCTAATCGAAGGTTCCTGCTCACTACTTCTGCTGCATGAAACAGGAATATATGCAGCAAGAGACAGACTTGGATATACACCTCTGATTATTGGCAAAAGAGAAGATGCATGGGCAGTAACCGCAGAAACAAGTGCTTTTCCAAACAACCACTTCAAGGTCGTAAAATATCTCGAACCGGGTGAAATAGTATTGCTCAACGAAAATGGAATAGTACAAAGCAAACCCGGAGACAATAGCCAAAACCAGATATGTACTTTTCTTTGGATATATACCGGTTTTCCTGCGTCAGACTATGAAGGTATAAATACCGAAATCGTAAGAGAAAAATGCGGCAGATTCCTCGCAAAGTATGATAAAGATATCGAAATTGATTTAGCTTCAGGTGTGCCGGATTCAGGAGTAGCTCATGGACTGGGTTATGCAATGGAATCTGGAAAACCATTCAGACGCCCTCTCGTTAAATATACTTCAGGATATGGCAGAAGTTATACGCCGCCTTCACAGGAAACCAGGGACCTTATCGCACAAATGAAGCTTATCCCAATTAAAGAAATAATTGAAAACAATAGTGTAGTAGTTTGTGAAGATTCAATCGTCAGAGGAACACAGCTGAAGAACTTCGCCATAAAAAAACTATGGGACTGCGGAGCTAAACAAATACATATAAGACCTGCCTGCCCCCCTTTAATGTTTCCATGCAGATTTAATCTTTCCACACGCTCAATAAGTGAATTAGCAGCAAGAAAAGCAATACGCTCTATCGAAGGACGAGACATTGAAGATGTCACCGAATATATTAATCCAGAAACAAAAAAATATCAGAAAATGATCGACTGGATTGCAAAAGACCTCGATGTTACGACTTTGAGATATCAGAAAATAGATGATATGGTTGAGGCTATCGGATTGCCTAAAGAAAGATTATGTCTGTATTGCTGGACTGGCGAGTGCCCAAATAATAAATGCTCAAAATCAAAAAGCAATATTGCTGAAATTAAAAAACCGTCAACCAAACAAGTTGATACAGAAGTTAAACTGTAAATATTATGAATGGACAGGGACGCCTGAAATTTACATGGAAGTTCATCGCGGCTGTAATAATATACATCGTATTCGCGATATATTTATTTTATCCATACCTGGAATCTTTCAGTAAATGGCAATTCTTATGGCCCCTTAATGTATGCATAGCATCAATCGGATGCTATATCCTCAGCCGGAGGTGGGTGGCTGGTTTCGCTGGTTCATGTTTTGCCGGCGCGATTTACGGTTTTGGACCATATTTTTTTGGGCTTGCAAAATTTCATCCGGTAACCGGTTTGCTTGCGGCAACTATACCATGGCTTTTTTGCCCGGCAGCGTTTGGGATTTTCTCAGGTCATAGAAAATGGCTCAACTATATATTTTCTTTGATGCCATATCTTGCGATAGTTATTTTCTTCCAGGCGGCTGGACTGGCAAAAATATACCCCGCTTCTCTACAGGCAAAACTGAAACCTGATGAATTATTCAGCCTGTTAGCTCCTTTAGTCGCAGCGAAACTCGGAACAACTCTAATCGGATTTTATCATGTTCCTTTGGCAGCTCTGATTTTAGGCATATCAATGCTAATTTCTGCCAGGCGATACAGCATAATGATATTGATAATTTCGAGTATAATACTGACGTTTTGTAATCCGATAAATTCAAGTCTCGAAATAAGCCCGATTATCTGGCTTAGTATCTCAGCGCTTTGTTTTTCAATTATAATCGGCGCAGGTTTTCAGGGACTTGCTTCAGGTGGTTTTGTTGACAGAAAATGGATACTCGCAAACTCGATTATTCTTGGTATATTCGCTATAATAACTCTATTGCTTGCGGCTAATTACTTCCAGGTTTTTCTCTCGCTCGGAGATGGATACGCAAGACTCTTCGTTGAAACAGCGAAATTCTATCTGCTCGGTAGCGTTGTTCTGCTAATCTGTTTTTTTATGACCTGCGGCAAAGTCAAAATGCATCCGCTCAGGGAAATTCTAATCAGCACCGCGATGGGAATCGATATTTTTATTGGAGCATGCTTCATTATCGACAAGCTTTTCTAAGAATTAATTTTTGGAAAACTTTACGAAGGCCATCACAATAAGGCCGGAATACTAATTGAGCTGCTCTGCAGAAAGATACTATAGGGATAAACTTCGTGGCAAGTTCACCAAGTCTATTCAATGACAATGTCTCGGGAAGCCCTAACGGTAGTCTCGCACCAAGGAAAAGCATATCTGCCCCTTCATCAACAGGACACTGCCAAGTATCTAAATCTACTCTGAATATAATATAAAATTATGATTTTGAGAAATTAAATAAAGATTAAAAAAACAGACTATACCCGAATAGAAGCAGGAAATTTCTTTACATGGCTCATAAAGAGGCTTGATGGAGTTTGAAATGTTAATAAAAAGATTGTACTTAGAATAATACTAACTACAATAGTGATTAAATAAAAATATTTTCATCATTCTTTCTCATAAGAACAAATTGTTGTATAGCTTTTATTCCTTACTCAAGAAAGTACACTATGAAATCAGATAAAGTGCTACTTATGCCATGGATTGGAAAGTTAGCAAAGAATGTCTGGAATATAATCTCGGTCGAACTTGGCTGGTTAGCCTGCATTATCGGTGCAGCACGGGGATATCCCTGGCTGGGTTTGCTTGTCGTTCCCATCCTTTTCGTCATTCATATAATGTTTATTGAAAGGCGCAATACACGCAAGATTTTTATAATCGCCTTGGCATCGATAGTGATAGGTTTTTTTATGGATACAACCTTAATCATCTTGGGAATAATAGAACCATATCGCTGGATTATGCCGGCACCTTTCACGACAATATGGGATATCATGATTTGGATTAATTTTTCTCTGGCGTTGGACACATCGCTTCGTTTTTTACAGAAAAGACCCCTGACCGCGGCGTTCCTGGGGGCGATATTTGCACCAGGGACATATTATGCCGGCGACCGTTTAGGAGCGTTGAATTTTTCAGAGCCGGTCTTCAGCGGTCTTCTATGGATAGGAGTTTTTTGGTTTTTTGCAATGCCAGGCTTAAGTCTCATAGCTATGTATATTTATCATCCTAAAAAGGTAACATCATAGCAAAATTAAAATTCAATTAATAAATTTATCTTTAAGGTGTAAATCTTCTTGAATAGCAACAAATCGTGTAATATACTTAATGAAATGATGATATATTAGGATTCAGCTTTGAATAAAAGTTACGATAAAAATATATCTGGTGCTACTCTTAGTATTGCTGTAATCGGAGCAGGCATCTCCGGGATAACAGCTGCATGGCTGCTATCCCGTCGACATTCAGTAACCCTGATTGAAAAGGAGCCTCAACTCGGCGGTCATACACACACACATTTCCTTAACAATGGGCAAGATTCAGGAACTCCCATCGATATGGGATTTATTGTTCTAAATGACCGTAACTACCCTACGCTTTTAAATTTATTTAATCAATGGGGAGTCCAGGTACAGAATTCCGATATGTCGTTTGGATTTGAAGATAAAGAATCAGGATTTTATTATTCCAGTGATTTTCCTAAGGGATTATTTGCACGCCGGCGAAATATGATTTCTCCTTCTTTTTGGCGGATGATTTTTGATATCTTCCGTTTCAATCGTATCGCCATGAGAGAACTAAAAAATGGATTAGGCGGTCTGACTCTGGGACAGTTTTTGCAAAAATATGGATTTTCTAAAGCGTATATCGATTTTCATATCGTTCCACTCAGCGCTGCAGTATGGTCAACACCAAGCGAAAACATACTTGATTTTCCAGCCGAGTCTATCCTTCGCTTTTATAACAATCATGGTCTACTGAAACTTGTCAACAGACCACAATGGCAAACTGTTGTGGGCGGAAGTGTTTCATACGTTCATGCGTTCGAAAAACAGTTTCAAGGCACAGTTAAAAAAGGCATCCCAGTTCAATATGTCAAACGAATGACGGACAAGATCAAGGTGATATTAGAAGATAACTCGGAAATGGATTTTGATTGTGTTGTACTTGCAACACACGCTGATATTAGCCACCGGCTCTTGGTGAATGCTGAACCAGAGGAAAGCCGAGTATTAAGTAAATGGACATATACACCAAATCAAGTCACCCTGCATACTGATACGCAAGTGATGCCGCCGCGACGAAGCGTCTGGGCAAGCTGGAACTATGTCAAATTCCTTAAAAAGGAGCTAAAGCCGATGATGAATATGTCTTATTATATGAATCGGCTACAACGTCTTAAAGCAACAAATGACTATTTCGTTACTCTAAACGGTGATACATGGATCGATATGGACCAGAGGATTGAATCCGTTATATTCCATCACCCATGCTACACCTTTGATTCTCTAAGCACTCATAAGGAATTGGATAACATAAACGGTAAGGACCGTATATTTTATTGTGGGGCATACTGCGGCTATGGATTCCACGAGGATGGAGCTCGCTCGGGACTTACAGTAGCCCAGAAGTTTGGGATTGATTTATGAATTCACAGATTTTTACGGGAGTTGTATCACATGGCCGTTACTGGCCGCAGAAACACAACTTCTCCTATCCTGTCTATTTTTATCGATTTGACCTGAACGAATTGCCAGAATTAGACCATACTCTACCCGGATTCGGATACAATCGCTTTTCGGTTGTTCGCATGGACGACAAGGATTATCTGTGGCGTGGTAACCAATCCCTCAAAGAAAAAATTGCCGGAGTAATTGATGAAATTGGTTATGTAGAACCTATAAATCGCATAGAACTTATTAGCTTTGCAAAATATTTTAACATTATATTTCGCCCCGTAAGCTTTTTTCTCCTTTATAACTCTGAGAATCGTTGCAAGTTGATCTTGGCTGAGGTGCATAATACCTTTCGGGAAACTCATTTGTATGTCCTCAAAAATCCTCATGCACAATCAGAAACCTTAAGTTTTGAGATACCAAAAGCTTTTCACGTCTCGCCTTTTTTTGATATGAGTGGAAAGTACAATATCCGTTTTAAGGACGATGGACAAAAGATTGATATTCTTATCGAATTGATCAAATCAGAACACGGCGAGAAGCCTGTTTTTTTCGCCAGACTGACAGGCCAGGGACGCTCGCTTACATCCCATACACTCTATCAGACTTTGTTAAAATATCCTTTTAATGCAATGCTTAATATGCCGCGAATCATACGACAGGCATTAACTTTATATTTTAAGAAAAAACTACCCATTTTTCACAAGCCCATCCCTAACAGCGAGTATACAATGAGAAAACAACTCCCTTCATGGTTTGCTCGTCAGGGAATGAAATTTATCTTTTCTCTTTTTAAGTCTCAATCTACAGGAAAGATTACAATCAAGCTTCCTGAAGGGGAAAGCCGTGTATTCGGGCCTGAGGATTCGAGTCTATCGATACAGTTGGTAGTCAAAGACTATCGTTTTTTCAGCTTACTTGCCAAAGCCGGTGAAATCGGGTTGGGAATAGCTTACGAAAAAGGGTATTGGATATCAAATGACATGGTTCAGTTTATGGATTTTATGCTTAGTGTGACGCAATCAAATTCGGTTCGAATGCCTTTTTATTCAAAGTTATTTAAAATCTTTTATATAGCATGGAACTTTCGCAACAAAAATACGCTTTATCGGGCACAAAAAAATATTTCCCAACATTACGACCTTAGTAATGCTATGTATGAGATTTTTCTGGATAAAACGCTGACATACTCTTGTGCTGTTTTTGAAAATCAAAACGAAGAATTGGCTGATGCGCAATTACGCAAAATCGACATGATTTTAGAAAAAGCCTGTCTTTCCAAACAGCACCATTTACTTGAAATCGGTACTGGATGGGGTACTCTGGCAATACGTGCCGCAAAGCTCTATGGTTGCCATATAACATCTATTACTCTTTCAAAAGAGCAACAGAAATTAGCTCAGCAGCGAATTGCTGAGGCCGGATTGTCTGACCAAATAGAAGTGTTGCTGTGCGATTATCGCAATGTTACAGGGCAATACGACCGAATCATCTCAGTGGAAATGATTGAAGCAGTTGGAAAGTCCTACTATCCTGTTTTTTTCCGCAATTGCGACCATTTACTTAAACCGAACGGAATGATGGTCATCCAGACGATTACTATTCCCGACCAGCGATACGAGTCCTATTCTAAAACGACCGACTGGATGCGCTTATATATCTTTCCAGGCGGTCTGCTTCCATCGCTGACGGCTCTAACAAAAGCAATAACCTACAACACATCGTTTGTTATCAAACAAGTTGAAAGCATCGGGCCCCACTATGCATTGACCTTGGCACGATGGAAAGAACGCTTCCTTGCTAATCGAGAAAAAATCATCGAATTGGGCTTTCCTGAAAACTTTATTCGACGCTGGGAATATTATTTTTCATACTGTCAAGCCGGATTTGCCCAGCATTATATCGATGATCTTCAAATCGTCTTAACACGTCCCAGAAATAGGGATTCCATTAATCTTTTTAACCAGAAAGTCAATCGGAGTAAATCCTAAACAAAAAAATGATTACTGAAGGAATACTGCAAAATTTGCTGATTGGTATGGGAACCCTCATCGGATTGTGGTTTATCTATTTATGGATAAGAAATCCGGCAGTAGTGGACTTGGGATGGGCAATGGGTTTGACTCTCATGGGACTAACACATAATCTGAGCGGCGGTATGTTTACTGCCGGCAAATTTCTGATTAGTTTACTGGTTTTATTTTGGGGGATGCGTCTCGGTGGATATTTGTTCTGGACTCGAATCAGGATTGGAAAAAGAGACGCCAGATACGAATCGCTTCACAGGAATCCGAAAATTCCTGCGCCCTTATATTTTCTGATCCATTATCTAATTCAGGGCTGTTTTCAGGCCGCCGTAGGATTTGTATTTATCTTTACGGCGCAAATCACAACTTTAGAATCAATTTGGCCAAAATTCGGATTTGTGCTATGGAGCTTTGGATATATAGGTTCTATTGCGGCAGATACTCAATTACATCGTTTTCGAAAAAATCCGGATAATCGTGGTAAAGTCTGCCAAGTTGGCTTATGGAATTACTCCCGCCATCCAAATTATTTTTTTGAGATTCTTTTATGGTCCGGATTTGCTATTATAGGTTTATCTGCCCCGCTGGGTTGGCTTGGGCTAATCTCGCCGATAACATTGTTACTGACAATGTCACTTATAACAGGCCCTATTTCAGAACGACAATCGCTCAAGTCCAAACCAGATGCTTACCGTCAATATCAAAAAACCACATCAATGATTATTCCATGGTTCAAGACAACTAAAACTACATCGGCGATATCCGACTCATAATAAGATAAGTTATTGTAGCTGTTGATGCCGACAAAAATGAACCCCAAATCATATCAACAATTGACAGCATTAAAGGCCAGTCACGAAGTGTGGCTAAATTGGTCAAGTCATAGGTAGCATATGCGATAAAGCCAAACAACGCAGCCATCACAATTGTATGAAGCAACGACTTCTTCTCCATGCCGGGAAGCAAGGCGAAAATTAGTACACCTACCAAAAAGAGCAAATAAAAAATGATTGCCGCTACCCAGTTAATATTAGGTGTCATTAGCGGCTCAAGGGCTTTTCGATAAAAACCTTTGGCAATCACGCCAAGCCAAATCATATCGACAATAAAAAAGACTGGTACACTTACTATATAAGTTAATAATATTCTCGAAATTTGCATAAATCACTTCCTTTCAGCAATAAATCACAAATCTCATTCAGTTTATACTTAAAATATTAAATATACAAAGAAAATCTATTTAACGGTATATATGATTTTATCTAAAGTTTGCACGTTTCAGTTATTGATGTTATTACAAGGTATATAATACATTTTTTAAGAAGGGGCTACCTACACCCTGAATGGAACTTATACAAAAAGCTTTGTTTGGAAAGCTTCTTTATAAAAAAATGCAAAATGTATTGATATTTTTATAAGTGCCGGCTTTATTATCGACAAGCTTTTCTAAGAATTAATTTCCGGAAAACTTCTCTCTCTCAATTTGACCAAGCATGAATCGGCCATCATTGCGCATAAACTCTATTATCGAATCGAACTGCTGGTCAATAAAACGGCTGTCATTACATACAATTGCGATACCTATAACCGCCCTACCCCTATTGTCCTGCTGGTCGACTTCTGAAATTGAAATATTGAACCTGCTTTTAAGTCTGCCTATCAGGCTTTTAACAACACTTCTCTTGCCCTTGAGCGAAGTCACACCAGGTATAGAAATATGAGCTGTCATTACACCAATTATCATTTTTGTAATCCCAGGCAAATATCCTGCGAATAAACTTACATTTACTCAAACTAATAGTATAATAAAGCAAATAATGCTTGAAAATATAATTAAATCTTTTATGGGGTATAGATAATGAAAAACATTAAACTCGTTTTAATAATTGTAATTTTGACACTGGCTATTGTAATTGCCTTCCTTAATAAGCAGGATGTAGAAACGAACCTTATTTTTAAAACAGTAAAAATGCCGGGAATATTGCTTATCCTCTCCACATTAGGAATAGGTTTTCTCGGCGGTATGATTACATCAAGCTTTCTCCGTAAAAAATCAATTAAATCCAAAAAAGAATAAATCCTTACAGTTAAACATTTTCAGGTTCTTTGGCATCCGGCAGGTCTTTCGATGTATGTTTCAGAAGACTGAAAACTGTCCCTGCAATAAGTAAAAAGAATCCTACAATTACATATCGCCATTGTGCGATTTGTTTTGCAAGCATGTATAATCGCAAGCCGGTTGGTATCCATAAAATCGAGATAAGAAGAATTTCTTTCGTGCGAAACCAGAATCCGGCCATAAGAAATATTGTCACCATTGAAACTATAATATATTTCCAATGTGCGTATGCCGGCAAATAATCGAAAAGGAAACCAGCAATACATAGCGTCCCCAGTACTTTTATAGTTTTGTTAAGGTTAATTCCAAATATAAAGTATAAAATTGTAACACCTAAGCCGTAGAGACCAAGCAATAGTCCGCCGCTATTCAAGCCATAACCTGAAGCAAACTCTTCTAAACCTTTCCATTTCAATAAACACACGCTCAGAATTACTACTACAGAAAAAAGTGCATACTGATTTCGTGTAATAATTCCATATAAGAGTAATCCAATTATCACGAAAACAACTACCGCATAAATATTCAGATCATGAGGCTCGGCAGGAGAAAATCCTATTGTGAGCATTGTTCCGAGTATATAAGGAATAGTCGCATACAAAAGCTTGTACCATTTGTGATACAAAGCTAAAGCCGCTATTGCCAAACCAGATAGAGCCATTATTACAGGTGGATAAAATAACAATTCGATACCGAATCCCCATGACGCGATAACGGATTTTTGCAATATCGCAAAAACAATTGCAACAAAAGGAATACACGCAAAAAAGATTGCCGCAAAACCGAATTTCTCATCTAAATAACGTATAATTTCAATCAGTAAGAGTGACGCAATTAGAACTATAGGCAAATAGTCACCGATAGTTCTTTCAAGAGCGAATGTATATGATGTAGCATATTGATGCACTCCCGAAGCTACGATAAGAATCAACGCAAAAATATAAACCATAAGAGGCTGCCTGAGAAATGGTATTTTCTCCTGTCCCTGAGTTTTCTCTGGCACTTTACTTTTTATCGCTTCAAATAACACAAAGCAAGAACCGGCAAGCATAACGACTTCAAGCAGAAGCCAGAGATTTCTTCGGTCTGCTACTTGAGCCGGATTATCAGCCATGGATTTTGCCAGAAGTATAGGGCTTAAATAGTTGTATGAAATTATTATTCCAAGACCAATGACAGAAAGAATTTTGAATTTGATTCCGACAAAACGCCACATGGCAAAGAACTTGCCGAACGCAAGAACAATTCCTATTATAGCAATCCATGTGCAGAGTGAAATATCTTTATCAGCAACCGTCCCAAGTGCCATGCTTGTACCAATCAGGAATAGAGCAATAAAAATAATCAGTGATATGGCATCATCTACTACTTTGCGCCAGACAATAAGCATCAGGACGGCCAGTAATGCAAGTTCATAGGCATGTAAAGTAATAATGCACGGTAATGCCTTTCTGAAAGGCACTTCAGAAGACAGGACATCGCCCATCAGGTTTACGATTCCATACGCGATAAAGACTGCACTTATGCAATAGAAAAGGCTGCCGCCTGTAAACCTGAAGAAACTTTTTACTGTTTCTAAATTAAAAGGTGTATCGAAAATATCCTTCTTTTCATTTGAGTTTTTATGCTCCTCGGACTCATTGTCTATCCATTCCTGAATGTCCATAATATCGCCTCACTTTTATATTCATATATGATTCATTTTTCTTTAATCAGGATTACCCACAGGCAATGTTTTCGCCGCCCACGCATAAGTTATATTACCTATCATACCTTCGGGCCATCCTCTTTCGTCATTATTTAACTGATCTTCAATTGCAATCCTATCCACATGGCCATCCACAAAAACAACATTACTGCCACCTAAATTATAACTTCTGGAAATTGGTTCGTGATAAGTTGCAAAACAATCCTGAGCCTGTTCAGTTGAACTGATAGTAAGCATTGTATCGTCAAGTGCTCTATTGCTAAGAGGTTTATCCAGCCCAGAGGCGGGATATCGTGGATGGTCAGGACGAAGAGTCCATGAATTTTCCTCGGCGAAGAAAAATACTTTTTTCGGATCCCTTACTTCGGATCCTTTTAATACTCCCCCTTCTTTAACGCTGCCAAGATAGCTGTTTATTACATAGCTGTATTGTGGATTTATCGTAATACTATTGAGATGATTCGGGCTCTCACATCCTCTTGAGCCTGCTATGCTTCGAAACTCAGGACAGATATTGTATTTACCATGGTTTAAATAATCCCACATCTGTCCTCTGTATTCTGGATTATTTGCCATCATTTTCCCATCGGGAGCCATTGCCATATCGTGCCATCGACAACCCAATGGATGCTCGGGGGTGAAGGATTCCTCTGCATACAACCATTCATTTTCACCTGATGGAAAATCATTATTATTATCGTCAAGATACATTAGACCAGAAACGCTGTATCCTCTGAGAATCGCTAAGCAAACAACTTTTTTAGATTGTTTTCGAACCCTGCTTAGTGAAGGCATGAGCAGACCAATAAGAATGATAATAACGAAAACAATACAGAGCAGTTCCCATATTGTGAAGCCGTACCTGATATGTATTTTAGCGTGACTTGTCATAAGCTTAAACCTTCACAAATATTTAGAATCCACACTTGATTATAATCTATCGCTCATAAAAACAAAAGTGCCTGTAAATTTTTAAATCTCACGTTTATACCTCAAAGAACTTTTGCTGATTTAATTCTTTCTCTATAGATTAAACTATGAAAGGTAAAGATAAATGTCAAATAAAATATATGTAAAATATTTGTAAAAGATAGGTATGTAATTTTATATCTTGTTTTCAGGATTGAGAATGATGATTCTTTAAAGTTAGAAAATGGATTTTACTGCATGACCCATTTGCCGTCTTCCTGTAGAACATATGAGCCTGAAGGAGAGCTATCTTTACTTCCTGAGGTAACTTTAATCGATGCTATTCCATTATCACTTACAGAATTAATGGAATAATCACTCGGGGAAAAATAAGTTCCCTTCAAATCTTCAGGGGTAAAACCTAAAGCATCCTGTGTCGTGACATCACCCATATTGGAACCGAT
The DNA here is from genome assembly GCA_016936075.1 of Sedimentisphaerales bacterium. GTDB lineage: Bacteria > Planctomycetota > Phycisphaerae > Sedimentisphaerales > Anaerobacaceae > JAFGPS01. The sequence continues at coordinate 15,499 of JAFGPS010000032.1, forward strand.
AAGCATCTTAGCTGCCGTTATACTCGCTTCAGCGGCATAGTCCCGAACCGCAGTTCGGACTGCACCTGCCGAAGTACATGCTTCCGACCATTTCGATTTATCTACTCTTGCCCTCATCATAGGTGCCATTAAAGACGCGAGGATACCGATAATCATAATCACAACCATTAATTCAACAATGGTGAAACCTCTTCTTTTGTGCATTTTTCCTCACAGTATAGAATTTCCATATTCCGCAAACTAAAGTGTATTGTTCGTAAATTATTTAATCCGTATGATAATTTAATTATAATAATATCGGCATAAATCTATAGGTTCTTTTGAGATGAGCAAAATAAAACTGATATAGAAAAAGCTTAAAAACAACTTAGTTTCCCAACTTATTCGTTATTTAGGTCCGAATAAACATACTATCGTCGTATCACTAATATAATTAAAATTACAGTTTCTTCTTGAAACATTTCGATAACAATGTTATTTTCCCCTATTAAAATGAGATTTTTAAAAGAAGGGGCAGGTATGAATGTCTTAATGGACTTTGCCGTAATGTTGTATAAGCAAAGATTGGAGTTTTATTTTGAAAAGAGTAATTTCACTTTTATTAACCAGAAAAGAAGAATTTAATAAAATCTGGCTTTATAAGCTTAAGATGGAAATGCTCTCTACTTTACGCACCCATACAATATTTATTTGTATTATTCTTCTATATCTTGCAGGCTATTTAATCTTCTCGCGAATCTATGGGGCTGCTGATAAAGTTTCATTATTTTTATATTATAAAAACGTTTTGATATTGGGTTTTTGGTGTTTTTTAATTTTTTTCATTGGACATTCAATCTATGTTAAGTTTTTTATACGACCTGATAATTTCATGGAGTATGCTCTCAATGATTTACAGACAAAATACTTCAATACAGAGCGTTTATGCCATTTATTATTGATAGCCTTTTCAGTTCCGGCTTTTTTGTCGGCTTTTACTTCTTTTAAAATCATACTGCCAATGATACATCCTTTTTCCTGGGATTTATCATTAGCAAAACTTGACGCATTCCTTCACGGCGGACAACAGCCGTGGCAATTGCTCCAACCTGTCTTCGGTTATCCAATACTAACAAGCATTTTAAGCGTTTTCTATTACCTCTGGTTTTTTGTAATGTACAGTGTTTTATTCTGGCAGGCTTTCAGCTTGCGTGACAAACAGCTAAGAATGCAATTTTTTCTAACGTATTTATTGTCATGGATCATAATTGGCACTATTTCAGCTATTATTTTTTCCTCTGCCGGCCCATGTTATTATGGACACTTTGTTAAAAGTGGAGAAGACTTCTTCCGTCCTCTTATGGATTACCTTTACACTGCAAATGAGTCTTTCCCTATAAAATCGATTGACATACAGGAATTATTATGGAGCGCATATAATGGGCGGGAAACTGGACTGGTTAAGGGAATCTCTGCCATGCCAAGCATGCACATTTCCATGTCATTTCTTTTCGTATTGTTAGGTTGGCGAGTAAGCCGTATAGCAGGAATACTTTTCTCTTTATTCGCTTTGATAATTTTTATTGGCAGCATTCATCTCGGCTGGCACTATGCAATCGACGGTTATGCAGCTATTATTTTAACTACCATCATATGGCTTGCCGTAGGATTCGTGCTAAAGCGAAACGATTCTTTTGAGAAGCAATCTTCAGAAGAATAACCGATGCTCACAACTACACTTACCATTGCAAATTTAGGAACTGTCACATTTACAGTTTCTTCTAAAGCAAAATATCAGAGAATTACGGTCTATCCTGACAAAACTATCAAAGTGACTATTCCAAGAAATAGCTCTCTGAACAAAGCAAAACAATTTCTGATATCAAAAACTTACTGGATACAAAAACAGTTAGACAAAATTGATCAACAAATTAAATCCCAAAATCAACTCGACTTAAATATTGATCTTGAAAAGGCTCAAAAGAACTTGTTTCACCGCCTTGAATATTTCTCACAAAAATATAAAATGTTTTATAGAAGCGCTAAATTTCGCTGTCAAAAAACTAAATGGGGAAGTTGTTCCGGAAAAAATAACCTCAATCTGAATATCAATATCGCCTTTTTACCTGAGGAATTACAGGATTATATTCTTTTGCACGAATTGGTTCATACCAAAATCAAAAACCACGGCCATATATTCTGGGCAGAGTTGGATAAATATACAAATGGCAAAGCTAAAGAATTAGCAAAAAAACTGAGAAATTATAACTTGAAATTTATCGCATGACATAAAAGTGATACAAAAACTCAAAAATAGGCCCGCAAGGATTCAAACCTTGGACCAATGGATTACAAGACCAATTACCAGTTCACAAAACACTAATATACTCAAACTGACCGATTTCGAGTTAAATAATACAATAACTTCTTATTTTGAAGCCAGACTTCGGCGAGCTCAGTCGAGGCGGTGCTTCATCCACAGGGGATTCAGCATGACAAAGAAAAATCGGTCAGTTCTTATTAATTTAGTAGCTTAAACCGAAACCATATTTATAAAGCGGTTCATAATCAGCATCACCAACATTAATTGGAAGCTGGTCCATAGACTTCGGCCATGTGAATGAGAGTTTTCCTGTCGGTTTATAATCACCTAATAATACATCTGCGACACCTTGCCCCTCGGTACCAGGGTACCATGCGGCAACGATAGCATCGGCTTTTTCGAGAATATCACCGATAATCATGGGACGACCGGAAATTATAACTGCTACTACCGGGACTCCGGAATTCTTGATTTTACTAACCATTTCAACCTGCTGAGCATTTAATGAAAGGTCGCCGGTATCACCGCTACCTTCGGCATAAGGTCTTTCCTCACCTATGAATACGATAGCAACATCAGCACCTTCAACGTCTGATCCATCAGATGAGTAAGTAACTTGTGTTTCAGAAGAAACTGAATTTTTTATTGCCTGAAGTATTGTAGTTCCACCAGTAGTAACATTACCACTTGCCCCCTGCCATTGTACCGTCCAGCCGCCGCACTGATTACCAATATTATCACCATTTACACCGGCAACATGAATACGCTTTGCGTTTTTAGCTATAGGAAGAACTTTATTATTGTTTTGAAGCAGAACAAGTGATTCCCTTACAGCTTTGCGAGCAACCTGGCGATGTTCATCGCAACCGAATTTATCGTGAAGATTTCTATCAGCAAGTTGAGAACGGTTTTCATCAAAAAGACCCATTGCAATTTTAACACGAAGGATTCTTGTTACAGCATCATCTATACGTGACATTGGAACCGTGCCTTCATCGACAAGCTCCTTAAGCAAAGTGCAAAATTCGGCATATCTGCTTGGTTCCATAGCCATATCCATTCCTGCGTTTATTGATGTTGCTATACCTTCCTTGAAGTTTCTATTAATTTGGTCTATCGCGCTGTAATCTGAAATTAAAAATCCTTCAAAACCAAGCTCATCTTTAAGCAGGTCTGTGAGCAGGAATTTGCTGGCAGAGCATTTTACGCCGTTCCAGCTGCTGTATGATGGCATAATTGTTGCAACACCTGCATCTACCGCGTCTTTGTACGGAGGAAGATGTATTGCCCTAAGAGTCGCTTCGTCGAATTCACAGTTACCTGCATTTAATGAAACTCTAACTCCACGAGTGTTAGTTAGACCTTCTCCGCCAAAATTAAAAGCAGGCATCCCGCCTCCGCGCCCCTGTCGCTCTACGGCTGTTGTTCCACCATCTGCAATGTAGTGCTTTGCACAGGCAGCTACAGAAAGAGGATTACTAAGGTTATCTCCCTGCAAGCCGCGAACGGAAGCTGCACCGAGAAGCGAGGATATTTTTGGTTCTTCCGAAAAACCTTCATAGGTCCTACCCCATCTCTCGTCACGTACGACAGTTACACATGGAGCAAAAGTCCATTGAATTCCGGTTGCTTTCATCTCATAAGCTGTAATTTTGCCAATTTCTTCAACAAGATCAGAATCCCCAGTACATCCTAAACCTATATTATGTGGGAAAATTACAGCACCTTCTATGTTACTATGCCCATGAACAGCATCAATACCAAATATTAGAGGAATACCGAGACGAGTTCCCATTGCTAATCTTTGAGCATTATCATAAAGGTCAGTCCATGCTTCAAGACTATTGCCTGCCCGTGGGTCGGAGCCGCCACCCATTAGTACAGAACCAACAAAATATTTCTGGATATCATTTTTATCCCGCATACTAGCATAGTCAGGCTGAACCATCTGACCGATCTTTTCTTCCAGTGTCATTTTCTCAAGAATTTCTTTTGCCTTGGTATCATAAGTTAAAAAAGATTTTTGCTTGGTCTGTCCCTGTAATATTGTGCAATATACTAATATCACGCTCAAGCAGATTACACTCTCAAATATTGTATTCCGAACAATAGCTTTTGACATTTTAAATCTCCTTTAAATAAATATTAATTACTGCATAAATAAAATATTTACTAAACTCAAATTTTATAATAATTTAACTTTGAAAACGATATTTTTCATACCTATTGAGCAGCAAGCAGCATACGAATTCATACACCTTAGCATTTAAGAATAATTGCTCTATTTTGTTGTCTCTTCAAGCTTTAAAACAGCAGGGATGTCTTTTCATTATACCGGATCGCCGTAGATGATGAGCATTGCGGCAATCCGGTAATTACTGTTTATTTCATTCTGTTTGTCAGATTGACTCACATATTTTCCTTATCGACACCTACTTAAAAAGGTGGGGTGCCAACTCAATGAGGCTGCGACGCCAGGTCAACCAATCGTGAGCCGAACCTGGAGACACATAGGAAATGGCGTTGAAGCTGGCCTGAGTAAGCGCGCTTGCGGCATTCTTGACGCCGTCTGGATTTTCCCTTTCACCACAACTCAGGAACACGAATTTAAGATTCGCCTTGTGACCAGCGAGTTCTTCCGGTGTGTAGGTACCACCGCTGAGGAGGCCATAATACGAAAAGGTGTCAGGGTGAGCAATCGTGACCGCATGAGTGTGCATTCCACCCATCGACAAGCCGGCAATTGCGCGATTTGCCTGGTCGGGCAATGTACGATAGCTCTTATCAATAAACGGTATTAGATCCGCAACTATACTTTCAGGGAATGCACCACCACCTATACCTCCGCGACTACGAGTTGCACCAGCAGCACCTCTTTCGCCAGCAGGAGCAGCAGCACCGCGACCCATTGCACCAATGCCACCTCGAGAAGCGGCAGGAACAATATCCTGAGAGGCTATCTGATTAGCATTACCATTAGTCATAACGACTATCATTGGCTTAACCTTGCCCTTGGCAATCATATTATCCATTATCTGTGGCGCCTTACCTAAAGATGTCCATGCATCTTCGTCACCACCGGCACCATGAAGCAGATAGAAAACAGGATATTTTTCTCCACTGGTCTCATATCCCGGAGGTGTATAAACATAGACTCGACGTTGTTCCAGATTCAAAGTCGGCGATGGATACCAGACTTTAGCTAATGTACCATGTGGTACATCTGATTTTATGGTATACAAATCACCATTTCCACCGGGTATGATTAAAACGCTTGTTATTCTTGTACCATCACGCTTGAGCTGCATATTTGCCGGATCCCATACACTTGCGCCATCTACATTGAAAGTATATCCATACATCTCGGAATCAAGAGGACCAACCGATACCGACCATAGACCATTTTCATCTTTTGTCATCTCTGTTGTGCCGCCCCCCATACCGCCCCAGTCACCTCTTACGCTTACTGAGGTTGCCTGTGGTGCAGAAAGCCTGAATGTCACCTTATTGTCATCTGCTATTTCAGGAGACAAGACACTTCCCCCGCGACCACCGAACATACCCGCCATGCCTCGACCGGCTGCAGCACCTCTGCCTCATGCCGCTCCAACGCGTGCCGCACCCATGCCACCCATACCAGCGCGACCGCCAACCGCTGGAGTATCCTGTGCGTTTGCCGCTATCGCCATACAAAGCGTGACAACAATATAAATCAACAATACTTTTCTGATCTTTTTCATAATAATACCCCTTAAAATTAATTCTTGTTATGACCCATTAAAAAACGTTATAAAGAATCAAACCAGCTCTGAAAAAAACATCAAAGCTAATATGATATTACTGTAATAATATCACTTACCCTGGGGAAACATTATCTTAGCCGTTATGGATGCGTAATATTAATATCCTTTTGAAGAGTCATAGCTTTGGATACATTCTTTACTATAAGCTCTTTGTCCAAGTCAAATGATACTACACCCTTAATATCCCTTGATGAATTGCCAACCTTAACTATATATTTACCGGCTTCTGAAATCCAGCTTGATGAGGATGTATCAAAAGAAGCAAGGTCTCTCGGCTTCAATACAAAACTCAGTGTATCTTTATTGCCGGGCTCAAGCAATTTAGTTTTTCCAAAGGCAACAAGCTCTTCTTTAGGTTTATTCAGATTTTCAGCAGGGGCAGTAAGGTAAATCTGAACTACTTCTCGGCCAGCGGTGTTTCCTGTATTTTTAACATCAACTGAAATTTCTAACTGTTTGTCGAATTTTTCCGAACTGATTTTTATATTGCTGTATTCGAATGTCGTATAAGACAAGCCAAAACCGAACTCATATGACACATCCTTTTGAAATGTATTGAAGTACCTGTACCCGACATAAATATCTTCTTCGTATATAACCTCAGCACGTCTTTCAGCTATTCCTAATCCACCGCGGCCGCTGTCACTGGCTGGCATAGGTTCGCTGGATTCTATCACAGTTCCCGGGAAATTCTTTGACGAAGAAATGTCACTGTAAGCTATCGGGAAAGTGTCCGCCAGTTTTCCGGATGGATTAACTTTGCCGGATAGGACATCGGCGATTGCATGTCCCGCTTCCTGGCCGGGCTGCCATGCAAGCAGAATCGCATCTGGAATATCTTTCCAACTTGCTGTTTCTATTACGCCGCCTATGTTAAGAATGACGACTGTGTTTTTCCCGTTTGCTTTGAATGCATTTGTAACATTTTCAATTGTGCTTTTTTCAATATCGCTCAGGTTAAAATCATTTTCAATATTTCTGTCAGAAAATTCACCTGAATTTCTTCCAATAGTAATAAGAGCAATATCATTTTCCTGTGCCATTTCATGAGCAATATCAGAAAAGACTTTCATCTCTTCTATAGGCGGCGGAAGCATAAAAGCTGAAAGTGCGATTCCATCTGTCTGTTGCCTGGATTTAGCATCTTTAATATAGTTTGTATATAGTTGCTGGAGCGTTTCATCAATGGATAAGCCGCTTTTTTCCAGGCCTTCAACCAGCGAAATACTATAAGCTTCGTTTACATTTCCACTTCCTGTACCACCAGTTACTATTTCGTAAGACATATTTCCAAATGCTGCAATTTTCTTAATGTCCATAGCTAACGGAAGGACACTGTTATTGTTTTTCAGTAATACCATGCCATCAGCTGCGGCCTGGCGAGCTATTTGTGCGTGAGATTTCAAATCAGGTTTATTTGAATATTTGTAACCTTTGTAATGAGGACTTTTCAGTATAATATTTAGAATGCGTTTGACATTAAGATTCAAAACTTCTTCGTCGAGAGTGCCATCGTTTACTGCTTTTATAATTTTCTCTTTCTGATTGGGATTACCCGGCATTATCAAATCATTACCGGCTTTCATCTGCTTTACGGCATCTGTTCCTGCTAACCAGTCTGTCATAACAAAACCTTTAAAGCCCCAATCTTCTCTTAAAACTTTTGTAAGAAGGTCGTAATTTTCGCATGAGTATGTCCCGTTGATTTTATTATATGATGACATTACTGTCCATGGCTGAGCTTCTTCTACTGCTATGCGAAAACCTTCAAGATATATTTCACGTAAAGCTCTTTCACTTACAATAGTATCTACAGTGAACCTGTCTGTTTCCTGATTATTTGCCGCGAAATGTTTTATAGAAGTTCCCACATTTTGTGACTGTACGCCTTTAACCATAGCGGCTGTTATTTTTCCTGTTACAAGTGGGTCTTCCGAATAGTATTCGAAATTTCTGCCGCATAAGGGATTGCGATGAAGATTCAATGCCGGAGCCAGAAGAACATCTGCGCCATATTCAAGTACCTCGTTTCCCATTGCTTGTCCGACCTTGTAAACAAGCTCCGTATCCCATGTTGAAGCAAGCAGGGTCGCAATCGGAAATGCAGTGCAATAATAAGTGTTTTCATCGTTTGGTCTTGTTGGATTGATTCTCAATCCAGCGGGTCCGTCAGCAAGAACCATAGGTGTAATTCCAAGGCGTTCAATTTGTGAACTTGCCCCGGCTGCGCCAGAAACGAGCTTTTCGGCAAGAGTTTTTTCATTTGTTACATCCATACCGGCAATATACATACCAGTACCAACGACAAGACTGGCCTTTTCTTCAAGTGTCATTTTTGATATTGTCTCTGTAATATTCATACTTCCCGCGAAAACATTAGTAGCAAACATAAAAGAAATGATAAATACACACATAAAATATTTTGTCTTCATTTTTGGCCTTTCCGAATTAATTTCCCAAGGACATGATTGAATTTACTATGATATTAAATCTTGTATCACATATATTTCTTCGATAGCATCGCGAAATATATGTTAATCCAAACCTAATTATATTATAACACTTTATTGACATCTTAAGTTCCCCAAACCAGATTACGTATACGTAACCTATATAATTTTATGTTATACACCAACCAAAGTCAATTATATTTATAAAAAATGAGTACTTTATTTTTAGTCATTTATTAGATATTATGTATGTTAAAGTCAACATTCTTCAAATAAACTATTATGTGAATACGACTATCATGAAAAACTTAAATTCATATATCGAATAAAATAAGTTCTCTGGGTAAATCAATAACATGAACTAAAGAGGTAAATATTGAATAGCGGATGGTATTCAATATTTAAAGCGGCATGTGAACATCTAAAGAACGGAGTATTGTACCAATTTCCTATTTTTTACGTTTATGAATATTATCTTTTTGATCAGCATTATCTTGAAGGTTCAATTCATCCATTGAAGTTAATATTCGATCGAGAATTTTTAGTATATTTTTAAGCTCTTTATCACTAAGAGCTTTATAAATATGCTTGCTTACAGGCTCAATATCATTAAAAGCCTTTTCATAAGTTTTGCGACCTTTCTTTGTCAGAACTACATGACGTCTTCGAACATCAGATATATTTGGATCCCGCTTTACCATCCCCTTTTTTTCTAACAATACAAGCATAGCTCGTATTGTGTTTGGATCAGAATATGCACGTTCGACAAGTACCTGTTGGGTAACTCCATCATCTTCGGCTAATAAACAAAGCAAAACATATTGATAAGCTGTAACACCATATTTCTTACAACAGGTATCTGTATGGCGACGAATTGCCTTGGATACTTTCCCGAGACTCATTGGTAATTCATGAATTTCTAACATTTTACTTTCTTTCTACTGATTTTCAAAAAATTCAAATAGTATTAAATATATCGGGGATAATTAAATAATATCTTCACACCTAAATTATTTTCTCTGGAATTTAAATGGTTTATACAGATGTAAAAACACTAATATACTTTACAAGAGATAATATAATATTTCAAGCAAAATTTGTATGAGTTTTTTCTATGCATACTCCATTAAGTATAGTCTATGTATCCCGCTTATGTAAAGTATCTTACTACTGATAAAATACAAGATGTATCAATTTAAGAAAGATAAGGGGATAGAAATTATATATCTCTATCCCCCATTTATAAAAAATACTACTTGAACAAAAGCGGTGCTAACTCAGAAAGATATATACGCCAGTTGGTCCATGTATGGCCTCCTGAATTCTCTTTGTATTTGTAATTAAACTCCTGCTTTTTCAGGATTTCAACAAGACTTCGTGCGTTTTCGATTAAAAAGTCATCTTCCCCACAACCAACCCAGAATAATTTAGGATTTTCAGCTTTAAGAGCAGTAAACTGGGATTCATCGTTACTACCCATGCTCATTACACCAATATAGTCGAACATTTTAGGATTGCTGGTAGAAACTGCGATAGTGTGCATACCGCCCATAGATAAACCTGCAACCGCACGATTTTGCTTATCTGTTAATACTCGATAGTACTTTTCAATGAATGGTACAACATCTTTTGCAAGACTGTCCGGGAATGAATTACCAGACATACCTCCACCTGCTCTGCCGCCGGAAGCAGCCTGAGATGCGCCAACAGGAATTGCATCAGGAGCGGCGGTCTGGTTTGCATTGCCATTTGTCATTACTACAATCATTGGCTTTGCTTTACCAGCCGCGATCAGGTTATCCATTATTTGTGGTGCTCGGCCAAGACTTGTCCATGCATCTTCATCTCCGCCTGCACCGTGAAGCAGGTACAGAACAGGATATTTCTTAGTACTTGTTTCGTATCCCGGAGGAGTGTAAACATACATTCTGCGTTTTATATTCAGAGTTGGTGAATCATACCACACTTTAGCTAAGGTGCCATGCGGAACATTCTTTACGGAATATAAATCGCCTTTCTCACCAGGTATTATTAACACGCTTACGATATTCGTGCCGTCTCTTTTAAGATGACTATTAGCCGGATCCCAAACCCGCGCACCATCAACATTGAATGTATAACCATACAACTCTGATTCGAGGGGATCAACCGTTACGGACCATAAACCCTGGTCGTCTTTGGTCATTTCTATTCCGGGTCCGCCTGCGCCCCATGCACCGCCTTGACCTCCCCAGTCGCCGCTGACTGATACTGCCTGGGCTTGTGGTGCGGATATCCTGAATGTCACTTTATTGTCTGGGTGAATCTCCGGTGAAACAGTACCACGAGGTTGACCGAACATACCAAATGCATTTTGGGTGCATATCGAGCCAACAAGAATGAATGATACAATTACATAAACCAACAAACTTCTCTGCTTGTACATAACATAATCTCCATAAAATAATTAAAATATTAACATAAACAATATATTAATAAAATACCTTTATTTGAAAAGTAATGGCGATAATTCAGAAAGATAAATGCGCCAGTTAGCCCAAGTATGGCCACCGGGTGTTTCTCGGAATTTATAGTTGAACTCCAGTTTTTTCAGCATTTCTACAAGATTCTTTGAATTGCTATAAGCCAACGTATCGTCAACTCCACAACCAACCCAGTAAAGTTTTGGTTCTTTATCTTTAAGTTTCTGAAAATCAACCTCCACTGCTTCGGAACCATCACTAAAGACACCGATATAACCAAACATGTCAGGATTTTCTAAAGTGACCCTTATCGTATGACCGCCACCCATAGATAGTCCTGCTACAGCACGATTGTCCGAATTCGCTGTTACACGATAGTTCTTTTCTATATACGGAACAATATCTTTAGCCAGGCTCTGTTCATACCTGCCCTGGCTCATTCCGACACCACGAGTGCCCGTATTAGCCTGAACAGTACCGGCCGGAGCTGCACCAGGAGCGGCGGTCTGATTCGCGTTGCCGTTAGGCATAACAACAACCATTGGCTTTGCCTTGCCGTCAGCAATTAAGTTATCAAGAATCTGTGGTGCCCGGCCTAAGGTCGTCCAGGCATCCTCATCACCACCGCCACCGTGAAGAAGATATAAAACAGGATACTTCTCAGTACCTTTTTGATAGCCTGGAGGTGTATAAACATACATTAGACGTTTCATTTCAAGGGTAGGTGAATCATACCAAACCTTTGCCAGCGTACCGTGAGGAACGTCTTTTACTGTATATAAATCAGATTCATCTCCCGGTATCAGCAATACACTTGCGTTTCTTGTACCGTCTCTTTTTATCTGCGAATTGGCTGGATCCAAAACCTGCACACCATCTACGTTGAATGCATATCCATAAAATTCCGGCTTGAGGGGACCAACAGTTACAGACCATAAACCATCTTCATCTTTAGCCATTTCCTCACGAGTGAAACCTGTTCCCCAATCACCACTAACAGTTACCTGGTTAGCCTGCGGAGCTGAAATTCGAAATGTCACTTTATTATCCAGATGAATTTCAGGCGAGACAGGACCACGACTGCGCCCCGACATAGCCATTCCACGCCCGGCAATTCCCCTTGCACCAGGCTGTTCTCGTTGCGGCCTTTCCTGAGTATTGACTATATTTGAATAACAAAGAGACATTACAAAGAAAATCATTAGTAATTTCTTTAATTGAAACATTTTTTAATCTCCTTAAATAATAAATGATATTTTTATACCTTCCTTAAATCTTCAGGTACTCTTTTTAATTATTATTAGAAAATGTCTCTGTAGCTTTCTATATTTCAGGTATATCAAATGTAAAAGATTTAGCTGCTTTATCCCTTGTAGAGAAAAAGCAATGCATGATTTACCAGTCATGTATTTAGTGTACATAATACTGATTTGTAATTGAAATTGTGATTAAAATAATAAGTATTATTATAATATTCTAATAAGCATATTTGCTCGGGACCCAAATCAAGGGTCCCGAGCAAATAATAAAACACTTCTTATTCATAAGGATGACCATAAGAGATATAGTCAATATACACCAAACCTTCACCCTTCATAGTATTGGCAGGATCACCAACACCTAAGGTAATTTTCTTGATTCTTGTCATATCAACACCAACAAAATCCGTGTAAGGAATCAACCACTCTGTCCAACCCAGGGAAAAAACTGCAAACTCTGGTGCTTTTACTTTGCAAGATATATTGCTGCTGTCGGTAAGAGAAATGTACATAGTATCAAGCGTATTAACAACTTCAATATTCTGTTCTCCACCAATATCTACTGTAGTCCAATCACCTGTAACGGTGCCTGATGTACTAACATTTGAAAATAAACCACCGGCAGGAATTGTAGTTGAATTGGCAGATATAAACAATCCAATACAAACCTCATTGGCCATAGTAATCGTAGCTGTGGTAGGACTTGTTCCAGTATCACTAAACGGTTTCCAAATAATACCATCAACACTGGTTTCAGCAGTAATCGTTGTACCTGAACGAGTGAGTCTGAGCCAAAGCGGCATTGCTGCATTGGTTGCGTTTAAAGTCGCACCTGTTGCATTTGCAAGACTGCCGTCTTGTGTAGTTCGATTACGGAAATAACCAGCTCCTGATCCGTATGCCTCACGGAACAAAGATGCTAATGGTGCACCATCCTCAAGACCACTTCGGATCATAATACCAACTTTAGGATATGTACCGCCACCACCCATACTGTCAATGCATACAGTGATTGACCCGTCACCAGTTAATGTTTTATAAGCAAAGCGGTGTTGTTCTGTTGTTGTGTATAAATCTGAACCACCACCACTCATAGCTATAGTATTACCTGAGACTGTTAATGGACCAGGCTGGCCATAGTAGTATAATCTCAATGTATCAGCACCATTATGTGCCCAGTTCTGAGCTGTATCAAATGTACGTACAGTTTCTGATAAGACCTCAGTATCGGAATTGTCATAATAAAATGGTGCAGACTGACGTCCGTTATAAACAATATTTGTCTCTGCATACGAAGGAGAAGTATGCCCCATTTGCGAGCCACCGTAAGCGGGAACATCAAGGGCATCATTCCATGTATTATATATTGTGTAAGGTGCAGTATCGTTGTAGTCTTCGAAATCTTCAATCAGGAGAAACTCCGGCGTAGAAAAGCTCCATACTGGACCATCCCATATTGTTGATCCTTCTGCTTCGTTGACTTCATCAATTTTCCAGTAATAAGTCTGTCCAAGAGCCAGAATCGGGGCATAACTTGCTTCCTGGAGAATTACAGGAGAAATAAGGTTTTCTGCAACCGAATTCATATCAGTATCTATGTATAGGTAATGCTGGGCAACATTTCTGCCAGCACGCCAGCTTAGAGTTTTATCTAAAGGAACATCAATTGTGCCATCCTCAGGATTAGGTTCACTCGACCAAACTGGAATATACATAAAGCGTACTTCGCTAAGACCATAATATTGTGAACTACCGCCGCTCCAGTTGCTATTAGCAGTAAGACGAACTGATTGTGCAGTTACTCCATTAAAGTCAACGACAGTATTGTATTCGTAATCATCCAATCCAGTACCTTTTGTAAATTCAGGTACATTTGTCAATTCTATCCAGTTTTGGTCGTCCACTGAATATTCAACATTTACATCTTTAAAACCAGCAGTAAGGAAAAATCCAATATTATAGTTCCATACCTGCATTTCATGCAGCTTATAAGCTTTGTCAAAATCGTAACGAATCCAAACGCCATTTACATCGAATCCACTGCTAATCCACATTGTTTCACTTTCATTGGAGTGTATATCCATGTTTTCAGGATTAAGCCCTGATTCATTTTTTGTATTATTTGGATCTTCTCCGGTAGTACTACTGCTCGCTGTGACATTAATAATATTCTCTGCTGGTATTTTGTATGAATATGGTTCTACAGTGAAACTCCATACAGTTCCTTTAAATACTGTATCATCACCTGGCTCATTAACTTCATCAACTCGCCAATAATAGGTTTTTCCAAATTTTATTATACCTGGATCAAATGTGTTTGCATCCACTGCCTGGGCTGGAGATACTACAGTATCACCCAGAAGTACGTCTATAGTTGAATCATTAACATCGTTTAAATCTGTGCCAAAGTAAACATTGTGTGTATCTGCATACTTTCCAGGAGTCCAACTAAGAAGAGTATTTAATTCTACATCCGTAGCTCCATTTTTAGGCTTTGGAAGTAAAGCAGAATAATTAGAACTACCTGCATCAAACATATCTGCTTTGATTTCTGATTCAGTCAAAGCCGTGTTATAGACCTTCACATCATCAATAAGCCCGTTGAAGTACACGCTTGAATTTGCGTAGTAAAATTGGCCTATTCTAAACGTATTTGCGGTACCAGTATCGAGTGTTAGTGCAGCCGAATCAATTAAATTCCCGTCACTGTAAATGTACAAAGTTGTACCATCATAGACAAAAGCAATATGTGTCCAGGTACCCACGGTATCAACCATACCGGTTGGATTTCTATCAACACCCCAGAGTTGAGCCTGCCATGAATCAGCGGCAGCATTACCTCTCAAACCGAAGGTTTGGCCATTAATCCACCAACTCGCGTTCGAACCTACATCCCAAACGGCACCGGTATTGGAAGCTTCGCCATTATTAACCCATGCCATAACTGTCTTCGGCTTGTCACCATCGATACCAAGATCGGCTGCTGTTGCTTCAGTTAAGATATATTGCCCGGATTGTGCTGTAAGTGAAAGAGCCTGGCCATTGACACCCATTACGTAAGTCAAAGGCCCACCCTCTTCTGTTCCATCAAAACCATTACCAGTTATGTCGTTGCCATTGCCATCCAAAGGATAATGTGCAACCAATTCGCATTTAGCAGATTCACTTATAAAAAATACAAGTGAAAGCATAATAATTACTAAAATATTGTTCTTTAACATTTCAAAATCCTCCAAATATAAACTTCAAAAACGGGAAAAATGAACGATTACTATACAGATTATGGAATTTATAATCCTAAAGGACAATGTAATTTCGAGTTGAGATGGCCTCCTTAATGCTAAATATCAATATATTCAAAACGACCGTATATACCTTAATTATCGAAAATAATAAGTTAATCCGAATCTCTTGATTTATAATTAAAAATAGATTAGAAAGAGCGGTATCTGGTTACGTATACGTAATATAAAATAAACTATACTAAACACAAATACCGTAGTCAATATAAATTTTTATTTTCTATAATATTTTTATCTAATATCTTATTTTACGTGATTTATTTAAGAATTATTCATAACCACAGACAATATTTTTCATAATATTTTTCTTCAAAGGATAGATTTCTTAGCGATTTGTATTGACTATTGTTATATAGACGGTATTATATTACGTATACGTAAGCAAGCTATACAAATTGCATATAGGAGAAAAGTTATGAAGCTGAATGATAAATCCCACCAAAAACATTTTAAGACGATTATTGTTTCCTTTTATTGTATAACATTGATTTTAAGTTTCACGCAAGGTAATACCGCAAATGCACAAAGAGGTACCAGACGCTCAATGACACAGACAGAAATACAAGATGGAAAATTCTCCTTATTAATTGAAGAACCTGTAAATGGAAGTATAAAGGTGAATCCCCCAATTCCTGATGATGGAAGAGTAACCGCCGGGACTGTAATAACATTAACAGCTATACCTGATAAAGATTATGCGTTGGATAGTTGCTATTATTTTAATGCTGCAGGTGGTATGTTCGGAAGAATGAATATCGAATCTATGGAACCAACGTTTGAAATAGTAATTGATCAGGATAAAACTATCGGTGCATCATTTATTGAAGAGAAAGCATTGGAAGGTTTCAAAGTTATTCAAAATGTTGTATATGCACAACCTGGCGTAAAGAAACTTAAATATGATGTATTTTCTCCTAATGGTGCTCAGAATTTGCCATGCATTGTAATCATTCATGGTGGCGGTTGGTCATCGAACACAGAAGACATAATGCGCGGCTTAGCACGTGAACTTGTAAGAACAGGAGATTATGTTGTTACGAGTATAGATTATCGTTGGATTCGAGACCAGGACGGCGACGAAAAACCGAATACAATGGCAAATCTTATTGAAGACGTATACGGTGCTATTGCACATATTCAGGAACATGCCAAAGAATATGGCGCAAATCCAACACGTATTGCAGTTACTGGTGATAGTGCGGGAGGTCATTTATCGGCTGCCGCAATCAATATGGTTGACATGATTGGTGGAGAAGGTTTCGGAATTAAAGAAGGTATTTATCAGTACAAACCAACCTATATACCAAAGGGCAAAACAGTTGAACAGGTACGCAAAGAAATTGCCAGTGCTATTAAAGCAGCCGCTCCAAGTTATGGTGTTTTTAATAGTGAATTGTTGAGAAATTTCGCCGGAGATGCACCTGAATCAGCGTTAAAAGCAATTTCGCCAGTCGATAATATTCCGAATATCAAAGAACGTGCAGTACCACAGTTTCTTACACGTGGGACAAATGATCCTCTCATTCAGCACGAACCTGTACAGGAATATACTGATGCATTAAAAGCTGCCGGTCAAACGGTGGAATATATACAGGTTGAGGGAGCCAGCCATGCCTTTTTCGACTGGAAACCTGATGCACTTACAAAAGCTACTTTTGCACAATACGGTGTACCTTATGCTGCAAAAATGAAAGACTTTTTCAATGCTGTTTTTTATCCTGAAAAATAAAGC
>JAFGPS010000033.1 GCA_016936075.1 Sedimentisphaerales bacterium
GCTCTCAAAAGTTGGACTCGAAGGTTTTGAAAATGCCTATGCCCATGAACTATCCGGCGGAATGCGCCAACGGGCCGCAATAGCCCAATCACTGGCAATGAAACCAAAATTGCTTCTTATGGACGAACCTTTCGGAGCAGTTGACGATTCTACAAGAGCGGATTTACAAAAAATGATTACCCAATTGTGGCAGGAAAATCATCTTACTATAATATTTGTTACACACAATATTGACGAAGCCATAATCCTTGGAGATAGAGTCCTTATTCTTAGCGAACGTCCCGGCAAAATCGTAAATGAATTTGACGTAAATCTGCCTCGACCAAGAAATCACCTGGCAACTGAATTTACTGAATTATTCATAAATATCCGGCAAACATTATCCGGACAAATAGATTAAATATCTTTAGAAAACATAATTATTAAAGGAGCTTTACAATATGATAATACCAAATGACGCAAAAGAGCTTATGGAACAGAAAAAAGTTATCGCTCTGGCAACCGCTTCAAAAGAAGCTATTCCAAACGTAGTTTATATGCTGCAATACTGGTGGTATCAACCAGACATTCTTGTCATCGGAGACGTTTTTATGAATGCCTCCAGAAAAAACGTTCAGGAAAACGGATACGCTTCATTCTGTATATGGGACGAAGAAACGGACAAATCTTATAAATTTACAGGAACAGCAAAATATGAAGCATCTGGCAAAGCTTATGAATTCGCCAACGAAAATCTTCACAAAAAGAAACCAGATAAGAATTTCAAGGGTGTCATCGTTATCAAAGTCACTCAAGTATATGATGCATGTCGCAACGAAAACGCAGGCAAGCTGATTGCCTCAGAATAAATAATCAGATTGTATTGTCAGTTTTTCAGGGAGATATTATGAAAGCATTGGAGACGATTGGATTAAATAATGTCCAGGATGTATATTCCGGCCCCGAGGGAGTGCTTTGGGAATTGATTATGGGTGAACAGATTCATATTGGCGGATTTGCTTCATCTATGGATCTTGCCGAAAAAGCAGGTATTGACGCAGGAACGAAAGGTGTTGACCTGTGCTGCTGCAATGGCGCGGGAATGCGTTTCCTGGTTCGCTTTAGAAATGTCGCACAAATGCACGGCGTAGATGCAACTGAAAATATTGTCGAACAAGGTAAGCTGAGATGTTGCGAGCAAGACTTATCCGATAAAATTAAATTTACACTTGCTGATGTTTGTGATAGCGGGCTTGAGACGGCAAGTGCGGATTTCGTCTGGGGCGAAGACGCATGGTGCTACGTTGTCGATAAAGATAAACTCATCTTCGAAGCCGCTCGAATTGTAAAACCGGAAGGTACAATCGCATTCACCGATTGGATTGAAGGAAAAACAGGCATGAGCGACGCAGAAGCACAGAGATTTATGACCTTTATGAAGTTTCCGAATGTACAGAATCTCGAAGGTTACAGCCAATTGCTTAAAAACAATAATTGTGAAGTTATTTCCGCAGAGGATACAGGGCGATTCCCAATTTATATTGACCTTTATCTAAATATGCTTAATATGCAGCTTACATACGATGCTTTAAAGATAATAGGTTTTAATATGGATTTGATGAAAGCGATGGGCGAGGAAATGGTTTTTATGCAGGAACTCGCACATACAGGAAAAATCGCACAGGGATTGTTTATTGCCCGTAAAAAAGCTTGATTAACAATTAGAGAATTGAGGATAAAAATGTCAAAATGTTGTGGAAATATTAATGAAGACGCATTCAAACCCGATGATCCATGCAATCCCCCTTCTCATGGATGTACAGGTACAAATGCGAACACAAATAATACAGCAGATTGCCCGGTGACATGGTTCGGCAATATGATACAAAACTGCTACGATTACGCTACAGACGCGAAATCAAAAGGCAAGCACATTGTCGGTATAATGTGCGAATATACGCCAAGAGAACTCATCATGGCGGCTGGTGGTATACCCGTGTGTTTATGCGGCGGTTCAGCGGAAATGATTCCCCCTGCTGAAGAATACTTACCGGCAAATCTGTGCCCGCTCATAAAATCGACATACGGCTATCATGTCAAAAAAGCAAATCCGTTTCTCGAAATGTCAGAGCTTATCGTCGCGGAAACCACTTGTGACGGCAAAAAGAAAATGTATGAGCTTATGTCACTTACAAGGAACGTTCATGTCCTTGAACTGCCGCAAAAACCTGATGATGAAGATGCAATGTCACACTGGGTCAGTCAATTGCGAGATTTAAAAGCAAAACTGGAAGAACTTTTCAACATTGAGATTACAGACGAAAAAATAAGGCAGGCAATTCGCACAATGAACAAAGAAAGACAATTGAGACGCGAACTTGCAGAGCTAATGAAATCTGAGTCACCCGCACTTACAGGAAGACAATTGCTTGATTATAAGAGTATTATTTCTGGAATATGCGCTGATTTCCAACAATATTCCAAAGCGATTGATATGTATAAAAGCAAGAAAATACAATCCAGTGAAACTTCTCCTGTCCGTGTACTTTTAACAGGTGTTCCAGTTGTTCATGGCGCAGAGCGAGTTCTCGATATAATCGAATCAAGCAACGGACTCGTTGTAGCTATGGATAATTGTACTGGACTAAAACCAATTCTTGAAGATGTGGACGAAAACGCCGATGACCCTATAGTTGCTTTAGCACAAAAATATTTTAATCTCCCCTGCTCGGTCATGACGAAAAATGACAGGCGAATGGAAGTTCTGCGCCAAATGGCTCAGGATTACAAACCTGATTGTATTATCGAATTGATTTGGCAGGCATGCATAACTTACGATGTCGAATCGTATCTCGTGAAGAAACTCGCTGAAGACGAGCTTGGGATACCTTATTTAAGAATAGAAACTGATTATTCACCTTCAGATTCCGCAAGAATCGGTTTGAGAGTAGAGGCTTTGTTCGAAACTGTCAGGGAACGCTCCACGTGCAAATGAAAAAAGTAATCTATACATGTCCATACGTATCTGCAGAATGGATCGCAGCTTACGGCTTAAAACCATGCAGGATAGTTCCATATTCCAATGGAACTAACTCGGGTATCATCCGAACAGAAGGCTTGTGTCCCTATGTTCGTGACTTTATCAATAATCTCAACGAAAAAGAAGAATGCATCGCGGTTTTTACGACTCTTTGCGACCAAATGCGAAGAGGTTTTGATATTGTTACAAGTCGATTAGATACCCCTGCTTTTCTTATGAACATTCCAAGCACATGGCAAACGATAGCTTCGCAGAAATTGTATTTAGATGAGCTGAAAAGACTCGGCAATTTCCTTGTTCAGTCAGGAGGAAAAACTCCATCAGATGAAACTCTTGCAGAAGGAATGCTTAAATATAACAAAGCACGTAAATCAATTCTTGAAATGAATGATAAACTATCCGCATTGCAATATGCCCAACTACTTGAACAATTCGGCAAAAATGGACCAGATGAAGTTGGTAGGATGGGCTTCAGCCCATGCTGTAGTTCTATACCTCTCGCTATTGTTGGCAGCCCTCTTTTAAAGCATGATTTCGAGATTTTAGAAATTACAGAACTGCTTGGCGGCCGAATTGTTTTGAATGCGACTGAAAATGGAGAAAGAGGATTATGCTCGCCATTCAACAAACGAAAGCTCAAAGAGAATCTGCTTATGGAACTTGCTGACACATATTTTAATAGCATCCATGATGCATCTCGCAGACCGAATAGTGAGCTTTATAAGTGGCTTAAAATAAATCTCGTCGAAAGAGAAGTAAAAGGCATTATTTTTCATCGCAATATTTGGTGTGATATATGGCACGCTGAACTTCAGAGACTAAAAGACTGGATAGATTTGCCTGTTCTTGATATTGAATCAACTGGCGATAATCAATCTACGAACCAGAACACGATAAATCGCATACGAGCTTTTTTGGAGATGCTTTCTTGAACATTGAGCCGAAACAAATCTCGCTTGAGAAATGGGATGAGCAATATAATAAATTGCGAAAAGCCGGATTGTACGAGCCTTCCTACGGCGGCCGATTGAGCAGGCATGTGGAAGATGGTGACATGCGATTATTAAAACTTAAGTATGACAATTCAGCCGCTGCTCTTAGATTATGGAATTTCCTGCTGACTGAAGAAGACAGACTGAAAAATGCTCGTGACAATTGCAAAAAGCTAATCGGTACGATGAAGGATTTGGGAACCATTCCGGTTATGGCATATTCGTTCGAAAATACGATTGCTTTCTATCCTGATGGTGCATGGTGGATTCCATGCGTTATGGAACTAAATGCGGGCTTACTGGAAATTGCCGATTCGCTCGGAATAGATGAATCTTTTTGTCCTGTACGAGCAATGCTCGGTGCTTTTGCAACAGAGGCACATTTTCCTATTCCTGATTTTCTTATTTGCAGTGTTGGAGCTACGTGTGACGATTTTTCCGCAATCGCACAAAGACTTAACGGCATGGGACATCCGATTTTCTGGTGGGAAATGCCGCACAGACGAAATCCTAAATCTTACGAAGATAAAGTCATACTTCCGGGAGGATTCGCTGCTCCGAAGTGCCAGCTTGAGTTTGTAAAATCTGAGCTTGAACGCATAAAAGTTGCTTTATCTGAAATTTCAGGACAGGAAATGAACGATGAAAAACTTTCAGCGGGTATAATAAAAGCAAATCAGGTTCGTAAATATCTATCTGAATTACGTTACCTTGCATTTACGGCTGAGTTGTGTCCCCTGCCTGCTCTTGAAATGCTTATTGCTGAAATGCTTGCGATACACTTTTGTTCTGATATTGATGAAACCATTGAAGTGTTGAAAGATTTACTCGATGAAGTCAAAACAAGGATAAAAAATAATACAGGATTTTTTGATAGAGACGCGGTAAAGATTTTCTGGGTAAACCCTGTCGCGGATTTGCAGGTTATGAACCTTCTCGAAGATTGCGGCGGAAGGATATGCGGCACGGAATATCTCTTTTCTCATGCTCTCGATGAGATTCCGGAAAATATTCCACCTCTCGATGCACTTGCTCAAATGGCACTTGCTGACCCTATGGCTGGTTCTACAATTGACAGGGCAAGCAGAATTTGCAATGATATTATAAAATACGGCTCTGAAGCTGTTCTGATTTCGAGAATTCCAGGCGCGAGTCATTGTGCACTTGAAGGTGAAATCATAGGCCAGGTTATTCGGGAGAATTTCGATATACCAGTCGTCGAAATTGAAGTGCCACCAATAACAGATGCAATGAAACCGACGGTTCGAACAAGACTGGAAGCTCTTGTCGAGACAGTAAAAGCAAGGCCGCAAAATAAAATACATAAACGGAGAACAGAATGATTTGTGCAGGAATAGATGCCGGTTCAAGAACTATAAAAGTTGTCCTGATAGATACTGAAAGCAAACGTATCATTGCGAAGGATATAATCGACCAGGGAATAGAACAAAGCACACTTGCTTTAGAATTGTTTGAAAATACACTCAGTAAGAGCGGCTTAAAAAAACAGGATGTATCTTTCGTAGTTGCCACTGGCTATGGCAGAAACGCAATTGATTTTGCGGATACAACTATTACAGAGATTACATGTCACGGCGTTGGAGTGCATCATCTTGTACCTGATGCTATGACGATTATAGATATTGGCGGGCAGGACAGTAAACTCTTGCGTTTAGATGAAAACGGTAAAGTTCGTGACTTTGTAATGAATGACCGCTGTGCGGCTGGGACAGGCAGGTTTCTCGAAATTGTCGCTCAGCGTCTTAATGTAGAGCTTGATTCAATAGGTAAAATGGCAGCGAAAAGTAAATCACCTTCGCCAATAAGCAGTATGTGTGTAGTATTCGCGGAAACGGAAATTACTGGATTACTTGCCTGCGGTGCGTCACGTGATGATATCGCGGCTGGAGTTCAGGCTTCCATCGCTACGCGAATAGCGGGTATGGCGGGAAGAAGAGTTATGGCGCCGATTGTTTTTACCGGTGGAGTTGCGCTTGTACCGGAAATGGACAATGCGCTTAAATCCGCACTTGGACATGAAATCACTATTTCACCTGATCCACAGACAACAGGTGCGTTTGGAGCGGCTATACTTGCTGCCAGAAAATTAAACGGAGAACATAAATAAAAATAATTAGAGGAATCCAAAATGATAAACATGGAAAGACGAAAACGAGTAATGCAGCGTTCTATAAAACTTGGTCATTGTATATGTGATCCGAAACAACCCTGCCCATGCGTTTTATTCAAAGAGAAAAATATATGCCAGTGTGCGGGCGAGAGACTTGATTCCCCTACCGGGCCGGTTCAATTGACAAAGATTGTAGAAAAAGCTGGTTGCGCATCCAAAATTGACCAGGCTTTTTTAAAGCAGGTCTTGAAAAACCTTCCGGCAATAAATGATCCAAGAGTTATAGTTGGTGTCCCTGCCGGAGATGATGCAGGTATATATGACATGGGTGATAATATGGCTCTTGTACAAACGGTGGATGTATTTACTCCTTCAGTTGACGACCCATACACTTTCGGACAGGTCGCGGCCGCGAATTCTGTCAGTGACGTTTACGCAATGGGAGGTGTTCCCATAACCGCTGTTTCTATTCTCGGTTTTCCGGCTCGCAAAATTCCCGATGAAGCAATGAGTCAAATCCTCGCCGGAGGCATAGATAAAATGAATGAAGCCGGAGTCGCAATAATAGGCGGTCATAGTATTAACGACAATGAAATAAAAGCCGGTTTTGCTGTTACTGGAGTAATAGAAACAGATAAAATAATTACAAACGCAAACGCTCAGCCTGGAGACGTTCTCATTCTTACAAAACCTCTTGGTACGGGAATTGTCGCTTTCGCATCACAAATCGGAAGAGCAAATTCAGAAAGCGTCGAAGCAATAAATATATCAATGACAACGCTTAATAAAAAAGCCGCTGAACTTATGATACAATATGGTGCGCATTCATGTACGGATGTCACCGGATTCTCCCTGTGTGGACATTTATCTGAAATGGCACTATCGAGCAGCGTAGATGTAGATGTTTCCTGGGATGAAATCCCGCTGTTTCCGGGTGTACTCGAATATGCGGCTGGTGGAATTTTACCCGGAGCTATAGAGAGAAATAAGGAATCCTGCGGGAGTAGGATTATAGCTTCGAAAAAACTGCCGCAGGAAATGATTGATATATGCTATGATGCGCAAACTTCAGGCGGACTTTTAATTGCAATCGCAAAAGATGACGCAAATAATTTCCTGAAAGCACTTCATATCGATGGTATAGCAGCCGCGGCTATTATCGGAGAAGTTACACAAAAAGGATCGGGACTTGTTCATATTAATCATACAGGCATGAGAAATATTCCAGAAGTTTCTGAAGCACCGACTGAAGAAAAACGAGAGACGACGGACGAGTCACGAGTCACGAGCGACGAGCCACGAACGGATGTTCCTTGTTGTGCGGATGCTATTTCTCCTTCATCAAGTAATAATGATTCTGGTGTTTCGCGAATTAAATCTAAATTCACAGAATTTCTGGGAGCGGCAAGCTCGCCGCACGGTTTGGATGCTTACACAAAACAGGCAATGGCAATCGCTTTATCAGTTGCAATGCGGTGCGAACCATGCTTAAATATGCATCTGAAGAAAGCAAAAGAAAAAGGATTTACCCAGGACGAAATTGACGAAGCGGCATGGATGGGAATAAGTTTCGCCGGAAGTCCGGCTATGGTCTTTTATGAACAAATACTAAGCCAATTGAGATAGAACCTTTCCAAGGCCTAAAAGAATCCAAAGAATAAGAGAGAGTATAGCTATGACAGTTGAGGTGTAACTTAACAGAAAATCTATAAATAAAAACGAACCAAGCATACTGAGCGGCAACACAATCGCTAAAATTACAGCAAATGTTTTATATTTTTCTGACCATGTTCTTACCGGGTGTGAATTTGGGGGCAATGTCTGACTCCATGGGCCAATCAAAGGAGCAATAAAAGCGTTCTTCTGTGTTATCCCCCCCGGCTGCGCTGCAAACGAAGCAAGCATACCAAGACTACAGGCTACAAAACAAATTAAGACGTAAATCATAAAAATAATTAGAATTCTTATTTTATTATCGCTTATATGATTAATGTAACGAGTTATTAATCCTTCTTTGCTATCCGTTTCCATTAAAGTTTTCTCTCGATATTTTCAATATACTAAAATTTCCTATTATTTCTTATTATAGATTTTCTTAGATTAAACAGCAAGAAATAACATGAATTAATAACATTTGATAATTTCTGAGACTTGTGTTAATCTGAATGTGGTTAACCGGTCAACAAAAGGCTCAAAAAGTATAGGTGTTTTATTCGAACCAATCCCTGAAAAGATGGAACAAATGAAAAAAAATAAATAAAACAAGATAATATAGTTTTTTAATAATGCTCCTTTATAAATAGAGATTCAAAAATGAATAGAAAAAAGTTATTGATTATAATTTCTTTTGCAATCCTGCTTGTTTTGGTTTTACAACTCACTATTTTTAAGCCGCGTAATCAGGGACTTTATAAAGTTACTATTCTGCCTACACTCGGTGGAAACTTCACTTTACCACATGCAATAAATGATAATGGTCAAGTTGCGGGATACTCAGAAGTTAGTCAGGGCAATCCCCATTTATTTATATGGGATAATGAAAATGGAATCCGTGACCTTGGACCAGTAATTGGTGATAAAATATCTTTAAATAATGCAGGTCAAATCGCTGCTAATATGATTGATCCTAATGGCAATCAACGTGCTTTCGCCTGGGATCCAAACAATGGCAGAAGAATTTTGCCTACACTTGGAGGGAATAAATCAAGAGCCCTTAGAATTAATGATAAAAGCCGCATTGTAGGTTCGGCAGAAACTTCGACCAGCGTTGAACATGCTTTTATCTGGGATGATGTTAATGGTATTCGCGACTTAACACCAAACAGTACGGTCAATACAAGAGCATGGTCAATTAATAACTCTGGCCAAATCATAGTTTTTGTACCGGGCGGTACATTACTGGTTAAAGTCACTAAAAATAACATAATGCCGCCAGTACCTGTCCCTGTGCGAGGTCTTTGTACTATCAACGATAATGGTTATGTCATTGGGATGGTTCTGAAAGGGCAAAGCAAAATTGATATTTTAACATGGCATGAAAAATTTGGCCAAAAATCACTTTTTCTATCAGATACAGGTTCGTCATCATTGGGCCCAGACTTTCATATCAATGACTCTAACCAGGTAATCATTTGTGAGGGACAAGAATATATAGGATTCTTGGAGAAAATAATACCTCGTTTTCATTATAAGAACTATCTGGTTGATCCGAAGATCGGTACGATTTCTCTTGATGGGTACGTTCCGATTAACATGCATGAAAATCTTGTTTTGATGGATATTAACAATAAAGGCTGTATCATTGGCGCTATCCAGTCAACAAAAGATTCAAAGAGCATAGGCTTTTTATTAGAGCCAATACCAGAAAATATGGAACAAATGCGTAAAAAAATAAATTCACAAAAGTGATATATTTAATTCCAATGGATACCCGCCGAAGTTTATCCCTAAGGGGCGGGTATGACAGAGCGAGTTTGTTTATGCTTTACGGCTTTTTTTGACCTGCTCTTTTATTCTTTGTATATGTCCCCTGCCTAAAGCTTTTACTTCGCAGCCGAGTTCGAAATATTGTTTAATTCTATCGTCATCTAAAATTCCGAAACAATCAATTACGGCTATTGGGCCACCTGCCCATTTCACGATTTCTTCCGACTCAAGTTCGAGGTAAGGAGTATGAGGTACAGCTAAAATAAGAGCTTTAACTCCGGCGATTGCGTTTTGAAGGTCGCTTTGAACCTGAATATTCACAAGATTATCCTGATTCCGGAAAAATCTTGCAAGCGAATGTCCCGGTGCAGGGTATTCATCCTGACTTTCAAGCTCGTACCAATGCTCAAGATATGGATCATGCACACGCATATCAGCGCCCATTTCCGTTAACTTGCGAACAATTAATTCCGAGCCGCTGTAACGAGTGTCACCAACATCCTGACGATAGCTTCCACCGCAGATGAGGATAGATGCCCCGGCTACCTGGAGGCCCATGTTTCTAAGTGCGTCTCTTGTTAATGTAGCCGCGTGAAGTCCGCGAGTATCGTTTATGTCTATCGCATTCGGAGTAATCTTAAAAATATCATCTTCAAATCCGAGTATATGTTTGTATGCCCAGTAACCTAAGCCGCCGTCTTTTGGAAGGCAATAGCCGCCAATACCCGGACCGGGGAAAATCATGTTGCTATGTGTAGGTCGTATTTTTATCGCTTTGATGACTTTTGTCAGGTCAACGCCGTTCCTTTCAGCGAACAGACTCCACTCATCAAGAAATGCCAAAGTTACGGCACGATAGGAATTTTCGACAATCTTTGTTGTTTCCGATTCGATTGGTCTATCCATAACTGTAAGGGGAAACTCTTCGGTATTTAGAACTTCTCTGAGGAATTTTTCCACGCGGATTCTTGCCTGTTCGTTACAACCCGAACATACACGCCAGAAATCTCTTATTGATGATACATAATGTTTGCCGGGCATGACACGCTCGAAACTATGAGCAAGTAATGGTTCAGTTGAAATATTTCTTTTAGCAAAAGCTTTCTTCATAATAGGCCATGCTACAAACTCAGTTGTACCGGGAGCAACTGTAGTTTCGATAAGTGTCAGGCAATCGGGTTGTATTTTTTCTCCGATAGTCTTTATTGTCGCTTCAAGAGCGGCCATTTCCGCTTTGCCTGTCCTCATATTTCCGAGGTCGTTTTTAGTATAATCGCACTGTACATCCACAACGACGCAATCAGCGAGCTTAAGACAATCACTGTTATAAGTCGCGATAAGCGTCTTTTTCTCAAGCACACAGCGGGAAATCATTTCTTCCACTTCAGGGTCCTCTGCTTTTACCGGAGATGCACCCTGATTAAGCAAAGGAATCTTCCAGTAACTTCTTGTACTTGGTCTCTGGCAGCCTATTACAAATTTGGACGGTTTACCTGTTTCTTTATCGACTGTATCAGCGACAATAGCAGCCATAACCGCACCTACGAAGCCGACTCCCATTACGACAACTATTTCTTTACCCTCACGGCGTGCGACTTCTACAAGTAATTCTACTCGATTAAACTCCGCTGAATATTGCTCTGACTGAGGTATTTCAAATTTTTCTCCCGCAGGACTCACTGAAATATTAGACATACTCAAAACCTCTTTCTTAAAAGCTTTATTTACCCTATTACTATAATTATTAAAAGAAATTAATACAATTTGAGGATAATAGATATTGCTTTAAGCGTCAAGTTTCTATTACTCAACTTCATAAGTACTTATTACAAGTAAATTTAGGTAATTTTACTTGAATTTGACTCCTGAAAATGGTATAATATATAAAATTATAGGACTATTTCAAGGAAATACTTTAGTTACTAATTTTATCGCCGAGTTGGAGGCAAGTAATGAAAAATATTTTTTGTGCAGCAGTATTCGCTGTACTTGTTATTATAATTATTATTGGTACGCCTTTACAGGCAGATGAATTTGAATACCCCTACTACTTAATCGACTCATATAATTCTGATTCCGAGTGTTGGACTGGTATTGACCAGTACGGTACTTTTCCCTCAACAGTTAAACCATATGAATATCTTGTTGGAGCTCCTCCATCTGTCGAAGAATCAGCGGTTACTTTATCAACTAATAGTTGGGTAGAATTATTATTTCACGGTGTATTATATGATGGACCGGGATTGGATCTTTTCATTTCAGAAATGGACCCGGTTGGTGAACAAGCTCTCATTTTCTTGACTGATGGTGACGAACAGGAATACTTACTTGCCTTCGCACAGATACCAGATACCCAGGGACATTTACCAACTATACTTGGATTTGACCTTGCCGGCTTAGTACTTCCTTTTGAACCACGCGCAGTTCGTATCGTTGGATTGAACCTAAAAGGAAATTCACCAGGTTTTGATTTGTCTTTTGTTAATGCAAGAATTTTTCAGGATAACAATGCAAAAGCTACCTATCCATATCCGCCTGATAAAGCTGAAAATGTGCCCATCGATGCAGTACTTGACTGGTTTCCGGGAAACAACTCCCCAAAACATAATGTTTATTTTGGTAATGATATTTCCTGTATATATCCTGGCGCTCATACAATAAATAATCCGATACAACCACAAAATGAAAATAGTTTCGATCCGAATACACTTGAAATGGGAAAAACCTATTATTGGCGTATTGACGAGGTAAATGAATCTGACTCCAACGATATTGTCACTGGTACAGCCTGGAGTTTTACTACTACCAACAGATTATTGATTGATGATTTCGAATCATATAATACGGATGACCCCTTCGAAAACAACTGGATATTAGAAGATGGCAGTTATATATCATTGATAACAAATCCCAGTTATGTTCATTCATGCCGCAACTCTATGGAAGTGGATTATTATTACTCTAAAACTCGAAACACACTGGTATCTCATACTTTTGAAAGCCCACAAGACTGGACGGCTGCCGGGGCCAAAACGATAGAATTATTTTTTTATGGCTATAAATACAATGATACAGAATGCAATATGTACATATCCCTGAACGACGGCAATAATGAAATAAATTTCATGTATAATGATATAAATGATATTCGAAATGAACAATGGCAACTATGGAGAATAGATTTGCAATCCATGGGATATTATTCAGAAAATATGAATCAAATTGATATGACTCATATAGAATCTATTTCCTTCGGTATGGAAATAGACCTGAATAAAACCAGTTCATATGGTTACGGTACTATCTTTTTTGATGATATTACTTTATATCCTTCGAGATGTTTACCTGGAAATAAACAAGAAGCTGATTTTAACGGCGATTGTATAGTTGATTTTAAGGATTTCAGCGAACTGGCATATAACTGGCTCGAAAGCGGGTATAAAATATACCAGGTTCAGGAACCCAATAACGCTCCCATTTTCTGGTATAAATTCGATAATAATCTTGTTGACTCAAGTGGAAATGCAAACGGAGAATTTAAAGAATACGTCCTGGATTTTGTACCTGGTGTCTATGGTCAGGCAATCAACTTTAATACCCTTGAATCATCAGTTAAAGTAGATTCCGTTTATCAAATAATATCTGAAATATCAGAAGGAATTACTATAGCTTTTTGGCAGAAAAGCGAAGAATCTTCATACAAAAGGGATACTCTATTCTGCTCAGAGTACTATTACGAGGAATACGAAAATAAAAACGATCCAGCTATTTCAGTCAATCTCGGATGCTGGAATGGAACCGGAATATATAACTGGGACTGTGGGACAAATACACCATACGATAGACGTTTGTCAGGAAAACACAGGTATAAGAAGGAATGGGCAGGCCAATGGAATCACTGGGCATTCACTAAAGACCTTGAAACAGGCGCAATGCAGGTTTTTCTCAATGGAGTACTTATCAATAGCCGAACCGACTCAAGCAAAGTAATTTCGGCATTTGATTCATTTACCATTGGTTCCGGCTGGTACGGTGACTATGATGGTCTTATGGATGACTTTAGACTATATAATTATGCTCTTTCGCAACCTGAAATTGCTTATGTTGCAACGAATGGGACCGGAATTTTTGATTTACCTTTGATGACACCATCCGATTTGCATCCTGATAATATAATAGATTTTAATGACTTGATGATTTTAGCAAACCACTGGCTCGGAAATTCATTATATCCCGGTGACTAACCTTTAGCATTAAATTATTATTTTTGAACGAAACAGGTATTTTTAGAAAATATATATCTATCTAAGTCTTTTTTATACTTGAATTATTCTATCAAGTATGCTGAAATAGCGTAGGCGTTTTAATTAAATAGTAATAT
Organism: Sedimentisphaerales bacterium; assembly: GCA_016936075.1. Taxonomy (GTDB): domain Bacteria; phylum Planctomycetota; class Phycisphaerae; order Sedimentisphaerales; family Anaerobacaceae; genus JAFGPS01. The sequence goes on from JAFGPS010000033.1 coordinate 13,950, forward strand.
AATATTAATTATCCTTTAGGAGGAAAGATGTATGAAACATCTAATGCGAGTTCTACCAATTATTTTGTTAGCATTATTTGTGCTTATCCCTGCGACCAGCCAATCACAAAATCTATCTGAATACACTTTAACCTCTGATGGAACAATTATGACATTTATTCCAAGGCCCGATATTGGCTATGTGGTACAATCCTACGAACAGGATACAGCCACACAAGCATTCCAGGGTATGCTAAGTGCAGTCGAGACAGTTGAAAGCAGGAAGATAAAAGGACTAAACAAAAGAAACCTGACTGTTGTAATGAATTTAGATGATTCAATAAACAGTGCATTTACTATCTTACAATCTCTGAACCAGAGCGTCTATAAAGCTCCTCTTTTTTCTGTTAATGGCCAGACAATAGCTATAATACCTGAAATCATCGTAAGACTTGCATCCGAAAATGCCTACGAGTATCTTCAGTCAACATGCGATACTCTTAATTTGACGATTAAACAGAAACTTGAACTATCACAGAAAGAATATCTTTTGGAAGTTCATGGTTTAGATACTCAATCAGTTTTTAATAGTATTGACAAACTCAATCAGGAACTTTTTATAGAATGGGCTTTTCCAAATATCGCATCACAACCGATTCTTGCCGGATACTCTTCAGAAGAAGGCAGTATTCCTGATGATGAATATTTTTCAAATCTATGGCACTTATATAATACGGGACAAACTGGAGGGACTCCTGGAGCAGATATCAACGTCACAGATGCATGGAAAATAACAACCGGTGATCCAAATATTGTCATTGCTATAATTGATACCGGAGTAGATACAAATCATCCTGACCTTATTAATAATCTCGTAGAGGGATATGACTTTTTTGAAAATGACAATAATCCATTACCGGATTTAGAAGAGCCGGGTGCTGCACATGGAACTATGTGCGCAGGTCTCGCCGCAGCTCAAGGCAATAATTCTATCGGTGTATGCGGTGTTACCCAAAATTGTAAAATAATGCCAATTCGAATAGCTGATTACTATGATTTCGTTAGCGATGCTGATTTAGCAACCTCATTTCGATGGGCCGCCGAAAATGGCGCTGATATATTAAGTAATAGTTGGGGTTCTTCATATCCATCTCCAACAATAAAATCTGCCATACGAGATGTAACAACTCAAGGTGGAATCGGACGTAATGGCAAAGGTTGTATTGTTTGCTTTGCAGCGGGAAACTGGGAAGATGGAGGCCCTGTAATGTATCCGGCTTCATATCCTGAAGTTATTGCCGTTGGTGCTACTGATCATGATGACCTGGCATGGTACTATAGTGCTTCAGGCCCTGAACTGGATATTGTTGCCCCAAGTGGAGCAGGAACACGTACAGATTATTTCTTCTTAGGTAAACCATACCTCTGGACAACAGACATAACGGGTATATACGGCTATGGAATTGAAAATATTGATACTACAATTCTTGACTATAGCGATTCAATGAATGGGACGTCCGGCGCATGTCCCATTGTAGCCGGTGTAGCTGCTCTTATTCTTTCCGCCGAACCAAATCTGACAAATATTCAGGTTCGAAATATCCTGCTGGATAGTGCTCATGATTTAGGAACGCCGGGAAGAGATGATTATTATGGTTTCGGTAGAGTGGATGCAAATTCCGCAGTAACTATGGCTTTGAATCCACCTGAAATACCAACATCATCTGATATTACTTTATATGTCGATGATAATGCACCAAATGATCCCTGTGCCGGTAATCCTGATTTCAGTGACCCCAACGAAGATGGTACTTCACAACATCCATTTGATTCTATACAGGAAGCTATTGATTATTCTCTTTCTACAGAAACAATCATAGTTCTTCCCGGAACTTATACCGGTAATGGAAATAGAAATATAGATTTCCTTGGCAAAAATGTTAAACTTCAAAGTGAAAGCGGCCCGGAAACTTGTATTATTGATTGCCAATATGCCGGACAGGGCCTTACACTTCAAAACGGCGAAACGCAGGATACTCTCATCGAAGGTTTCACAATTATAAATGCAAAAGCCTATATCGGAGCAGGAATCTACTGTATAAATGATAGTAGTCCTACTATAAGCAATTGTATTATTCGTAATTGTTTTGCTTTTATGTGGGGCACTTCCGAAGAGAGTGGCGAAGGAGGAGGTTTATATCTTGAAAGCGGCTCTGATATCATACTGAATGATTGTATTTTTGAAAATAACTTAGCATCCTTGATAGGAGGAGGAATTTGTAATTATTATGCTAATCTCACTTGTAATAATTGCAGTTTTATTAATAACGGAACAGGCGAAATTGGTGGTGCGATTTTTAATCTATTCAGCTCCTCTACCACGCTAAATAACTGCATTTTCACTGGCAACTATGCGGACTACGAAGGAGGTGCATTGTATATCGAAGAATCATATGTAGCGATTACAAATTGCACTTTTGCATCTAATTCTTCGTTTTATGGTACCGCTATCGCTTGCGATTATTATTATTCATGGTGGAGTTATGGAAGTGACATTGAAATAACAAATAGTATTATTTGGGACGGTACATATAGTATTGAAAATTACGACGGTTCAATTATAACTGTTTCATATAGTGATATTCCAAGCACTGGAATAAGTAATTGGCAGGGAACTGGTAATATTAATATTGATCCGGAATTTGCCGATCCAGACAACAGTGACTATCATCTCAAATCCGAAGCAGGCCGATGGAATCCACAGAGCCAGACATGGATTAACGATGACACAACAAGCCCCTGTATTGATACAGGCAATCCTTCTTCAGATATAGGTAATGAACCAGAGTCGAATGGTGGAAGAATTAATATGGGATTTTATGGTGGAACTTCCGAAGCAAGTAAGTCTTCAGGAGAAACACCTGAACCCGTTGATAATACTAAGGCTTCTAATCCGTATCCGGCTGATAATGACTACCTCAGTGATATGTACGCTACATTAGTTTGGACGGCTGGAACAAATGCATTAAAACATGACATATACCTCGGAACGGATATTAATGCTATTCAAAATGCAAGTCGCGATAATCCAATGGGTGTATTGAAAAGTCAGGCCCAGATAAATACTTCTTATTATGCAGGACTCCTTAATAACTATACAATTTATTATTGGCGAATAGATGAGATTTTAGCTGATGATACAATAATCAAAGGTGACGTATGGACATTTATTGTATATGCCGAAAGTAAAGACAGAGGTTGTTTCACCGCGGAAACTCCGGTATGGATAGATGGCCAGATGGTGGAAATCTCAAAAGTTGTTGCAGGCCAAATAGCAGGAAAAGCTAATTGTACTATGCCAATATCCGGTTCAGTTAAAGGACTTGAAGTGCATCAAGCAGGATTTAATCGATGCTATGAAATGACTCTTGAAAGTGGAAATACTATTACAATCGTCCATTCGCACTACTTCATGACAGTTTCAGGTCAATGGAAAAAGATTGAAGAATTATCTGCCGGTATGCAACTGCAATCAATGAATGGCCCGATTACTATCAAGAGCGTAGTAAAGAAAGAAATGCCATTCCTCGGCGTTTCATATAATCTAATGCTCGATAGTTCAGAGCAATACTTCGTAGGTCAAGACGGAGTAGTAGCTCTTGATTGCAGCAAAAAAACATGGGAAATCCTTGAACAAGCCCGTCAATAATTTCCATGCATTCCTATAATACAATTTAAGAAAAAGCCCTGTAAATATATGCAGGGCTTTTTTATGCAATTGATATTAAAGTTTTTATTAGAGATTTGCGGCCGCGAATTCCCAATTAATCAGATTCTCAAGAAGTCCTTTAACATAATCAGCTCTCTTATTCTGGTAGTCAAGATAATACGCGTGTTCCCAGACATCTATTGTTAATAGCGGCTTTAAATTCTGTGTCATTGGATTGTCGGCATTGCCTGTTTTTACAACTTTAAGTGCGTCACCATCTGCTACGAGCCATGCCCAGCCACTGCCGAACTGGCCTGTTGCCGCCTGGGTCAGAGCTTCTTTAAATTTATCCACACTTCCAAATGACTTTTCAATTTTCTGTTTTAGTGCAGCAGGAGGTTCGCCGCCACCCTTCGGTTTAAGCGAATGCCAATAGAAATTATGATTCCAGGCTTGAGCGGCATTATTAAAAATTGATACTTTATCACTCTTTCCAGATGTCGCCTTAATAATTTGTTCGAGCGACATTCCTGTAAATTGAGTCCCAATAATAAGCTTATTGATATTATTAACATAAGCCGTATGATGCTTGCCGTAATGATAACTTATTGTATTAGCGGTAATTATCGGCTCAAGACTATTGGGTGCATAAGGCAATTCCGGCATAGTTATCACTTTTGCTTCCTGTGCATTCATTTTCAGGCCATCAACTGTGACTACGGTTGCGATACCAAATGCTGTACCTAAAAAAGTCCTTCTGTTCATAAATACTCCTCAAATAAATAAAGTCATATTTTTTTACAAATATACAGAGTATCTTCTGAAAAACCTTTAGGTATTTTCCTTATTTGCGATACGCTTTTTACCTAATAGAGGAAAAAATGGTAAAATTATGAAGAACTTTCCTCGTCATAATTATAAGGCTCTTTTCCCTGCTCGATTCGGCTCTTTTTTTGCATATCACGAAGCGTTTGAGTTAAATGCTTAGCAAGTTTTTCATCCCCCATCTCCTTTGCTTCGCCTGCGGAAATTGCTTTTCCATAATGAACTATGATAGGCATACCAGTCTTGAAAAGTTTTTGTGTTCTTGGCCAGCATTCAAAAGCACCATCAATCACAACAGGAACAATCGCGGCATTCCCACGTCTGCATAATAAACCAAGGCCGGATTTGAAAGGCAAAATCTTTCCATCCTGGGTCCTTGTTCCTTCTGGATAAAGACAAACGCCGTCGCCTTGTTTCAATATATCAATAACCTTTCTCATCGCTGAAAGGTCACCCTGCTCGCGTTTGACTGGTATCGCAAAAACTGACCTGATTAACGGGCCGAAAAACCAGTTCTCAAAAAGAGTATTGCGCGCCATAAACCAGACATGTCTCTTTTGAACTGAGCCGCAGAATACAGGATCAAGAAAACTCTGGTGATTACTCACTAAAAGAAAAGGACCTTTGTTGGGAATATTTTCAAGACCATAATAACGCCATCGAAAAAAAGTCATAGCAAAAAGTCTGCATATTATTTTTGCAAACCAGTACCATTTTCTTAGAATTCTTTCCTTTATATTTATTTTGTTCATGATTATTCTGAAAATCCTTTTTCCCGTATGAAACAAAGAAGTTTATCAACAACCTGTTCTATATCAAGCTCTGTAGTATCAATAATTATCGCGTCATCAGCCGGTTTTAACGGTCCGACATTTCTTTCCATATCACTTTTATCACGTTTTTCTATAGATTCCTGTGTCTGCTCAATATTTTCATTTATGCCTTTTGCTTTAAGTTCAGCAAGTCTTCTTCTTGCTCTTTCGCCAGGCTGGGCTGACATAAAAAACTTAATATCTGCGTTTGGAAACGCTACAGTCCCCTGATCACGCCCTTCTGTGACAATTGCTTTATTCTCTGAAGCAAACTGTCTCTGCATCTGTACTAATTTTTCACGGACCAATGGAGCTGATGCAATATATTTGGCATTAGCAGTGACATCCTGCCGACGTATAAACTCCGTAGCATCATTTCCATCGATTTGAACCATCATGGAATTATTCTGAACAGTAAAAGAAAAGTTGTTTCTTTCAAAAATTTCAAGAAGCTTTTCTTCATTCGCCAGGTCAATACCTGATTCCATTGCGGCAAAAGTAACGGCTCGATACATAGCACCGGTATCGAGAAAACTTGCTCCGAGCTTTTTTGCGAGAATCCTCGCTACTGTGCTTTTGCCGCTTGCGGCTGGTCCGTCAATTGTAATTATAAAGTTTTTCATTTAAAGTGTTATGATATATCTCCAACTTTCACTATAATAAAGCTCGTATCATCAACCTGATCAGCAAGCCCTACAAATCTCCTTCTATAGCTAAGAATATTTTTACCCATCATTTCTGCTGATAAAGAACAAAAATTCTTTGTTGTTTTTATTAAATTAGTTTTGCCCCACATGTCACCATCAAAGTTTGCTGCGTCAATAAGGCCATCAGTATAGAATAACAGGCAATCATCTGCTTCAAGAGAAAATTCATCTATTTCATATTCAGCATTCGGATCGACTCCAAGCACCATACCGCCTTTATTCAAATCTATTGCATAATCACGTCGAAGCAGAATAGTCGGCTCATGGCCGCAGTTACAATACACTATTGTTTTTTCTCGTGCATCAATCACTGCGTAGAAAAAAGTTATAAACTCACCATTTTTACATTCAGCACATATCATCCGATTTATCTTTTTAATAAAATCTAAAATGTTCATGCCATCCTTGTCAAAATCGGAATAAGCACGAACCGCGCTTCTAAAGCCGCTCATCATAAGTGCTGCAGGAATCCCTTTACCCATTACATCAGCAATTGCAATTGCTATACGATGATGCCCAATCTTCTGGAAGTCATAAAAATCACCTCCGACATCGAAACAAGGGATATATGTTGTCGCAATATCAACACCCGGAATCCTGGGAGCTGTTTCCGGAATCATCTTTCGCTGAATCAATCCGGCAAGTCTCATTTGCTCGGCTATTCTCGCGCCTTCGATTGCTCTGGCATACAACTTTGCATTAGTTATTGCTACCGCGCATTGGGAAGCGACCGCCCTTGCAAGACGTATATCATCTTTGTCGAACCGCTTTGGCTCTGGACTATAAAGTCTTATTACTCCAATCGCTCGGCCCTGAAATTGCATTGCGACTGTAAGCTGACTTACAAGCCCTTCTTTTACAGTTGCATCTTTATATTTTATCCTGTCATCGACACGCATATCATCCAAAACGATTGCCTCGCCTTCGAAAGCGGCCTTTATTACAGGATCGTTTTTGGAAACAACGCCTTTATTGCGATATTCTTCGCTCAGGCCATATGTACTGCGCATTTTCAAATCGCTTGATTCGGTATCGAGAAGACGAATCGAGCAGGCTTTTACACCTATTATCTTTACAGCAGCTTCAGCAAGCTTATCCAAAACCTCCTGTGGGGAAAACTTACCCGCAACAAGTGTTGTAAGCTGATAAATCTGCTCATCTCTTTCTATTTGTTCTTTTGTCTTTTCCATAATTTGTTATACTAACAAAAATATCATATAAATTTTGGATTATACAGTTAAAAACGGGTTAATCATATGGAATTTTGGAAAGAATCGTTTGAAACCCTGCCTTTTAATAAAAAAAAGCCAGAGTTACCAGTTAAAACAAAAAAAGATAAAAAGGTAAAAAAAAGAAAAAACCAACTTCCTGCTTTTATTCTATTACTCTTTCTTCTTGCAGGTGTTTTTATCTATTTTCAATGGCCCAGATATGAGCTTATAACTCTCGGATCGTTTGGTGGTCCATTTGGAACTTCCGAAGCCATAAATAACAACGGACAAATCGCAGGTTGGTCACAATTCTATAATGGCAACACTCATGCATTCATTTGCGAACCAAATAGCAAGATACAAGACATTGGAACACTTGGAGGTAATAATAGTTACGCAAGAGACCTTAACGATAAAGCTCAGGTGGTTGGCTATTCCGAAAACGTAGACGGCTCCAAGCGTGCTTTTATATGGGATTCAAATTCTGGTATGAATGAGTTAGTATTGCCTCAGGCACAAACCAGCGGAGCAGTCTCGATAAATAATAAAGGGCAAGTAGCCGGCTTTTACAAAAAAAATGGTAATCAACGTTATGCGTTTTTTTGGGATCCACAGGAAGGTTTTACAGAACTTATATCACCATACGACAAGTCTATCTTTCCAAACGAAATTAATGATAATGGACAAATTGCAGGTCATGTATTAACAACAAATGGTAAACATCACGCCTTTTTCTGGGACAAGCAAAATGGAATGATTGATCTGGTAGATTCCAATGATCCGGATAGCTATGCTACTGGTTTGAACAATAATGGACAGGTTGTTGGAAATATTTATGTAGAAGAGATAAATAACTACTCCGGATTCGTATGGAATAAAAAATCTGGATTAACAGATTTAAAAATTTCCAAAATCGAAAGTTATACAAATAAAATAAACGACTCAGAGCAAATGATAGGATATGTTAGAGCATCAAAATTTCTTTTTATTCCCAAGAAAAGCTATTCATTTTTCAGAACAAATTTTGGCCTTGTTATAAATTTGGACAATTACGGCAAAACAGAAAATGACAAAATAACAGTTGAAGCAATCAATAATAATGGCTGGATAGCCGGACAGATTGAAAGTAACGCGATAAATCCAAGATACCAGCCAATTTTACTAAAGCCTAAAAAATATCATCTACATCAATTGAAAAATTTAATTCCATGGGATTATTTCAAAAAAAGTAAAAACTCTCAAAAGTAGTTTAAGTCTTAAGTCTAATGTCTTTGGTCTTTGGTCTTTGGTCTTTGGTCTGAATTATGATTGCCAAACATATAATATTCAAAGGTCGTGTTCAGGGAGTGGGATTCAGGTACACTTCCTATCGAGAGGCAAAAAGAAACCAGCTTACAGGCTGGGTACGGAACCTGCCAGATGGTACAGTAGAAATGCTCGCACAGGGACAAGCTAAGGATATTGACGATTGCATTAATGATATCAAAGAATCATTCGGCAGATATATTCGTGAAACACAAATCAACGAACTGCCCTGCAACCCACGCTATACAAGTTTTAATATCACTTATTAAAATCTTCAGCCACAATCATTTTATTTTTGATCAATCGCTGATTAAGCTCCCATAACGCAGTTTTATTGCTGTCCCATTTCAATAATTCTTGTGCAGTTTTATAATCAACCCAGCGAAATTCGGAATGTTCCAGTGACAACGTAATTTCAATGTCATTACAATCAACAGCAAAACAATGTTCCTCGATTACATACCTGCCCTCCGGCGTTTGCTCGGAAAAATAATGAATTGGTACAGAATTAATTGTTTCAAGTGAAAAATAATCCGCAGATTGTGGTATTCCTGTTTCTTCCCATGCTTCTCTTTTTGCGGCTTCGATAAAAGATTCGTTAGTCTTTCCACCTCCTGATATTGCCTGCCATAAGCCGCTCCTTATCCTCTGAAAAATCGCATATTGATACCCTGCACCAGAGCGATTCAGGGCAGAACCATCGCCGTTACATTTCCTAAAAGGAAAAATCAAAACCTGGTATTCTCGTATATCCATTGAATCCTTATTTATTCAACATTATTCACAACAAACTAATTCGATAATCGCACAAAGCTTTTACTATATCTGATAAAGTATAAAAAAACAAAGCTCAAAAATAAAAACCAGAGAACAGAGTACTCAACGACAGACCCGAAATCCTATGTCGCAGTAATTGGCGTATGGAATACCATCGCCTCTTATTGAGACATCACAGTCTGAGTCGTAGCTGCTCCAACTGCCGCCACGGAAAATCCGAGAGCCGTCCGAACTACTGCTTGTCCACTCCCATACATTGCCTGCCATATCACTCATATCATAGCCATACTGGCCAAAAATTCCAACAGAGAGTGTGCCATCTGGATGTATTGAATCCCTATAGTTGGCAATGCCAGGATCTATGGTTGCTCCACAGCCATAGATATACGTGCCGTCATAGTCTGCAACCGCCTGCCATTGATCTTCGGTCGGAAGGTAATAGCCGTAGTAGTTTGCAAAGGCCATGGCCCCATACCAGTTCACATAGGTCACGGGATGATTGCCAAAGCCGCTATCAACGCTGAATGCGCCTTCGTTGTAATAGATACGAGCGGCACTGCCGCTAATTGCCCCTGCTCCGGTCCATCCCAGACCATCGAGTTTATAATAAGACTCTCCGACATAATCTTCCCCAATATTCAAACCATTTGCACCTTCGACTTTGAATTCGTTTATCGTAATATCACCTGAGGCCAGGGATGCATTCAGAAAATCACAATACTGGTCATTGGTTACTTCGTATCTGCTCATTTGACCACAAAAGTTAGGATCGTTGATATCAACAAACACCAGCGGCGTATTTGGCCCAGGCTCCCATGCAAAACGAGGGTAGTCATACTCATCCCACATCTTCCATATATCATTAGGACCATTTATAGTCTTACCAACAAAATCCCAACCTGCATCCAAATAAGTATTAATATCCTGCATTTGTTCTGTATATAAACCAATCTCATAACCGCCATAACTATTTTCCTGCTGAGATGTTTCAATATCCCAGAAACAATAAATTACATCTCCATAAGAATTAGCGTATCCAACCAGCCCACCGACAAAGTCAAAGAAATCTCCTCCAATAACTATTCCCGTACTATAACAATTGGTTATTGTACTACCAGAATAGTTAAATCCCACAAGACCGCCAATTCTCCCATATTCACCTTTTACTGTACCAGTGCTACAACACTGTGTAATTTCACCACGATTATATCCTATTAGACCTCCTATAGCAGAATCTCCTAATACTGAACTTCTACTATAGCACTGGTTCACAAAACCATAGTTGTTTATTCCGACCAGACCACCAATGTCATCATAAGCACCAGTTACTGTGCTTTCAGTATAACATTGAGAAACTTTGCCGGTATTACCCCCTACTAAACCGCCAATGTCGTTGTAACCTCTAACTGTACAGTTCGTATAACAAGCAGTTATACTACTATTAACATCCGCCGCACCTACCAAGCCACCTACAAAACCACCTCCATCAATAAGTGAGTTTTCAAATCTTAAGTTATAAATGTGACCGTTAACTAAAAGCCCAAAAAGCCCGATATAGGTCTCGTATCTCTTATTGATAACAGCATTGCAAATAGAGAATCCATTACCATCAAAGTAACCGGAAAATGGGAAATTTTCTGATCCAACAGGTGAAATCCATAAATCCATAATATTTAAGTCGTTTGCAAGCACAAAATTTTTGCTCCAGTAGTCAGGATGATTTGATAGCAATAACCAATCAAGAAGGGTACTGATTTGATATGGATCATATTCAGTACCATTGCCAACATCGAAATGGTCTGGACATACTACTGAAATGGTTATGTCTGAGAATCCTACAATACCCATAGGATTTATATCAGGTATTTGACTGACTACATAACCAGCAGGTAAGGTATTATCGTTCACAATTAGAATTTGCCGGACTGAAAAACCTGCATCTTTAATCGTATCAATCGCTTCATAGACAGTCATTCCATTTACATCTGGTATTTCTGCCCTTATCGGATATTCCCATGCAAGATGAGGATAATCATAATCTCGAATAATCCAATTAGGATCAGTATCATTATCTTCCTGAGTAGTAAAATCCCAACCTGCATCTAAATAAGAGTCAACATCCTGCATTTGTTCTGTGTATAGACCAATCTCATCACTGCCATAACTATTTTCCTGCTGAGATGTTTCAATATCCCAGAAACAACCCGATACAGATGACCAACCATAAGAACCTCCTATTAGCCCGCCACCTATCGTAACCAAACCTGCACTGTAACAATGAAATATATAGCTGTTCTCAGTATAACCAACCAATCCTCCACCACCACCAGCAATCTCACAAGTACTATAGGAATTACTCAGACTACCTTCCAAATTAAAACCAACCAATCCGCCAATATAAGTTGGGCCGATAATTGTTCCATTAGTAAAACATCGATTAACAGTGCCAAAGGAATTTGATCCCACAAGTCCACCAACATATCTAAATCCATCAGTAACACCAGTTGAGTAACATTGTGCAACTGTACCAGAGTTAAATCCTGATAATCCACCAACATACTCACCTGTACCTACAATGTTAACATCAACTATGCCAAGATTCATAACTTCAGCCCCAGATTGCAGGACACCAAATAATCCCAGATATGAATCACCTTCTATTACTAAATTAGAAATAGTATGGCTATTCCCATTAAAAGCTCCTTTGAATACAGGTATTACCGCCTGACTAAAAATCTGTCCTCCGGGAAGACTGGGATCTAAATCAATGTCGTCTGTTAAAATAAAGTGTTTGTCATAATCACTGAGACTTTCACCTAATAATATAATATCTGATACCTTAGCAATCTGATATGGATCATTAGGTTCTCCACTACCACCGCTGTAGGTTCTATACTGCTCATTAGGATCATAGTTTGCCCAACCATATTTTTCCCACCACAAATGCGGATAATCCTTACCTTCTTCAATCCACCATATATCTTCTAAACCTCCACCATAGCCGCCTTCAATACCACCAAGAAAATCCCATGGTATAAAATTCCGATAGTCTTCAGAAATAAAATAGTTAATCAGTGTCTGCATCTCTGCTGTGGTTTTGCCTGTGCCGCCAGCACTAGCTTCCTGGCCTGAAGTTTCAATATCCCAGAAACAAGAATTAATAAAATAATTGTCTGAAGGATTTAATCCTATCAATCCACCTACATTCTCATTGCCGGTAACCGTACCTATGCTGTAACTCTGGTTCACGGGACAAGTATAACCATTTGTTTTGAAACAACTATTCCATCCAACTAATCCCCCAACATTCACATTACCAATAACTGTCCCTGTACTATAGGACTGGGATATAGTACTTATTCCAACGTCATAATCATCACCGTTCCAGCCAACTAATCCGCCAACATTCACATTGCCAATTACTACCCCTGTACTATAGGACTGGGATACAGTACTGATACCATCATCAAATATATAATCATCATTACCATTCCAGCCTACTAAACCGCCAACAAAGATATTACCCTCAACAGTTCCTGTATTGTAGCATTCTGTCACAGTGCCTGTTTGATTATTTCCTACAAGTCCACCAGTAGATGCCTCGTTACCGGTAACATGACCCATGCTATAGCATTGATTTATCTCTCCAGCATTTAATCCTGTTAGTCCCCCTATAGATAAGTTTCCCGTGACCGATACTTCAGAATAGCAACCTGTTATATTACTATTCGGATCCATTGAACCTACCAATCCACCAACATAATTATAACCCTCGATTGATGAATTTTTAAATTTTAAGTCACAGATGTAACCCTCTAAACATCCAAAAAGCCCAACACAATTTTCTCTCCTATTTATAATAGCATTACTAATAGAGTATCCATTACCATCAAAATAGCCGGAAAATGGGACATCTTCCGAACCGACAGGTAAAATCGGCAGATTTATCATATTCACATCATTTATCAGTACAAAATGTTTATCCCAGTATTCAGGATGATTCATAAATAACAACCAGTCATAAACTGTACTGATTTGATACGGATCAGATTCAGCGCCGCTTCCTGCACTGAACTGTTCCGGACAGGATATCAAAAGAGTCATTTCTGTGAAATCTACTATACCCATATAATCTATATCAGGCGTTTGACTGACTACGTTTCCGGTCGACACAGTATCACTTGTTACTGTTAGTATCTGCCGGACCGGAAAACCAGCATTGTTAATCGCATCATACGCTTCATAAATATGCATTCCATTAACATCGGGTATTTCTGCCCAGACTGGATATTCCCATGCCAGGTGAGGATAATCATAATCACGAATAATCCAATTAGGATCGTTTTCTTCATTGCCATCCAAAGCAAAATCCCAACCTGCGGCTAAATAGGTATTAATATCCTGCATTTGTTCAGTAGTTTTGGCTGCTTCATCTGAACTTTCATAAAAACCAGATGTTTCAATATCCCAGAAACAATTGTTTATATCATTAGAATCCATACTTAATCCTATTAGTCCGTTGATATTATAACGATTACCCCCACGTACTTCAGTAGTGCTAGAGCAATTGGTAACTTTGCCATAGTGATTCTCCCCCACCAGTCCACCTACAAATTGAGAACCATAAACTCTGCCGGTACTGTAGCAATTAGAAACAATACCCCCATAGTTTCTTCCTACCAGCCCACCGACATAGCTATATCCATCAACTGAACAAGTGCTATAACACTGGCTCACAATACCCCATTCATTATCTCCTACCAGCCCACCGACTTTTCCCGGTCCATTCTCTCCTATCCTTCCACTTCTTGGTCCTGTATAATTAACTGTACTTGTGCTGTATGATTGAATAACTTCGCCACAATTGTATCCTATTAATCCGCCGGTAGCATCACCCCCATTGACCTTACAGATACTATAACAATTATTTACTTTTCCATAGTTATGCCCCACTAATCCACCAACATAATTATATTCTCCACTAACTGTTCCTGTAGTATAACAACTTGTTATCGTACCAGAACCGTTAAATCCCACCAGCCCACCTACATATCTATCACCATTATTACTTATATTCTCTGCCCCCAGATTTTTTATTTGACCATCTCCTCCTACGTAACCGAAAAGCCCAACATAATCCCAATAATCCCGGTTTATAACAACGTTATTAATTACATAGTTATTTCCGTCAAATCTGCCATTAAAGCTTGGATAATCAGTTCCAATTGGTGTTAGAGAGATGTCATTTAAATCGATATCTGATGTCATTACAAAATTCTTATTCCAATCGGCTGAGGTGTTCATTAATTCTACCCAGTCGTTAGGTTCGGCGATTTGGTAGGGATCGTTTGGCTCTCCTGTACCGCCGGAGTATTTAGCCTGTACGGGGATACTGAAAAATAAAACTGTGATTAGTAAAAAGATTATCCTAATGCTTTTTGAAGTTCCAACCGTCAACATTTTCTTTCCTCCACCCCCCCGGTTTTTTATATTTAAATAAGCATAAATTATTATGACTTTTCAGGTAGATTATTATATCAAATCAAAATTATTCCTGTCAAGATTGAAAATCGGTGAGCTACAAGAAATGCGCATAAAAAAAGGAGACCAGGGCAGTTCGTAAGAA
>JAFGPS010000034.1 GCA_016936075.1 Sedimentisphaerales bacterium
GCTTTATTTTGTTCAGATTTCTCGCTCGATTCGCGACACAAACTCCTAAATAACCTTTCAAAGTACCAGTTAATCGAAACTTTTCAATATCTCGAACAAAGTTAGTAAATACATCATGAACAACATCTTCGGCTATACTTGAATTATTCACAAGTCCGACCGCCAAGATAAGCAGATAATCTTTATACTTTTCATAGATCCGTCGGAGAGCATCTTTGCTCCCTCGCTTACATTTTTTTACAAGCTGCTTGTCTTCCATTAGTTTCGCCTAATTAGTTTTCCTACAAACGTTTGCTACTAATATAACAATTATGATATCGATTTGGGTTTATAGAAATAAATATTTTTTCTATTTTCTATTGATAAATGGAAAATATCCATATAATAGGATGAAATGAATACTCAAAAAAATACAAACTCTAAAGCTATGAAAACGACTCTGATTGCTCCTTGTGGGATGAATTGCAGGCTTTGCATTGGATATATCAGGGAGAAAAATACATGCCCGGGCTGCTATATGGTCGATGCGTATAAGACAAAAACGCGCGCGGGCTGTATAATAAGAATGTGCGAAAAAAGAAAGCAACTCAAATCCAAATTCTGCTACGATTGTGATACATTTCCCTGCGCCAGAATGAAAAGTCTGGACAAACGATACAGTACGAAATATTCCATGAGTATGATTGAAAATCAGGAATATATAAAGGAACATGGAATAAGAAAATTCATCCAGAAAGAAAAAGAAAAATGGGCCTGCCCCGAATGCGGCCAACTCCTCTCCGTCCATCGCGACAACTGCCCTTCATGCAATCACAAATGGCGATAAAGAATTATCTGTGAATGTTTATCGCTCAGATCAGGTCCAGCAATCGCGGAATAAATAGTGATAGTGCCGGGATGTAAGTAATAAGCATTAGTGCGATTATCATAGCGCCGAAAAATGGCAGTAATGACGGAAGTACTTTCGATATTGTAGTTTTTCCTACGCCGCAGCCCACGAATAAACATGTCCCTACCGGCGGCGTGCAAATTCCGATACAAAGATTCGCAATCATTATTAAGCCAAAATGAATCGGATTTACGCCAAGCGCTTTAACGACTGGAAGGAAAATCGGAGTAAAAATAAGAATCGCCGGAGTCATATCCATAAATGTTCCGACAAATAATAACAGTACATTGATAATTAAAAGAATTACGTATTTATTATCTGAAAGTCCCATCAAGGCGGCACTTACATTTTGAGGTATATTTTCAATCGTCATTATCCAGGACATTCCAATTGAAGCGGCTATCAGAAGCATTACAACCGAAGTAGTTATTCCGGCCTGAAGTAAAATTCCGGGCAAATCTTTGAGTTTGATTTCCCTGTAAACTATTACCGCAAGGATAAACGCGTAAAGTACCGCAACGGCCGCAGCTTCAGTCGCGGTGAAAACACCGCCAAGAATTCCGCCTAATACTATAACGATAAGAAGTAAGCTAAGAAAAGCGCCTCCGAAGGCTTTTAATATTTGCATTAAATCAGCTTTTTCACCTGAGCCGTAATTTCTTCTTTTGCTTATAATTCCACTTACAATCATCAGTGCGATTCCGAATACTACTCCAGGCAAGACTCCGGCCATAAACATCGCGATAATTGAAACTCCGGAACCTGCGACAAGTGCATAAACAATCATAATATTGCTCGGCGGAATCATAAGTCCGGTTGTAGCAGCGGTTGTAGTTACTGCTACGTTGAAGTTTTTATCGTAACCCATCTTGTTCATTTCCGGAATCATAAATCCGCCTACACCGGATACCGCCGCGATTGAAGAACCTGAAAGAGCGCCCATGAACATACAGGTTAGAACGTTGATATAAGCAAGTCCGCCGGTGAAACGCCCTACTAACGCGCCTGCTAATTGGATAAGTCTTCTTGCTATGCCGCCGTGAGCCATGAACAAGCCCGCGAGAATGAAAAATGGTATTGCAAGGAGCGAAAAGGAATCGATACCGGTAGCCATCTGCATTGCGAGAATGTCAGAAGATATATTGATTGATTGAAATATAGTCGCTCCTTTTGCAGGGCCGAGAGCATATAAGCAGGTTATAAATGCAGAAAGCCCGATTCCAATTGCTACAGGGACATTCATTAATAGAAATATTACGAAACTGATAGTTAAAATCGCTACTGATGTACTTGATGTTTCCATGTTTACGAGAACCTTTTATTGATTATTGGATTTATTTAAAAGATTGGTAACATTTTTTATAATTGTCTCAATAGAGAAAACCAAGATGAAAAAGCCGCTTATTGGTACGGCCATGTAAACATAACCCATTTTTAATTGCATCGCCGGAGAAACCTGACCGAGTTTAAGTGTTAAAGCAACCAGTCTTGTTCCGCCGTATATCATTGCAAAAGAAGCAAAAACAGCTATAAGTATATATACTACTATTTCTCCTATTGCCTGCTTTTTCTGGCTCATCTTGTTTACAAAATAATCCACTCCGAGGTGACTTTTCCTGATAAATCCAATCGCCGCTCCAAGCAATGACACCCATATCAATAGCATCGTTGCAAGCTCTTCGGTCCATGGACTTTGATTTTTCAGGACGTAACGGGAAAAAACACCCCAAAGTACATCAATTACAAGAAAGCCGATTACTAATATAACCGTAATTTCAAGCAATTTTATAAGTAACTTGTTTAACTTAAGTAATGAACTAAGCATTCTAATTCCTTATTTATACAATTTTACTCAACAGCATCAATTCGTTTTATAATTTCACCTACAGGTGTGCCTTCATAGGATTCGTACATTTTTTTCACTTTCTCCCTGAACGGTGCTTTATCCGGATAAAATATTTCTACTCCCTCTTCCTCAACCTTCTTAAGGTCCTCGTCACTTACCTGTTTCCATAATTTCTTTTGATATTCCTGGGATTCATCGGCCGCTTCCTGTATCATCTGCTGAATTTCCGGCGACAACCTGTTCCATGTTTTTGTGCTTATCAGTATAATATCAGGAATTCTCGTATGCTCATCGAGACTGTAGTATTTGCATACCTCGAAGTGACTTGAACTGCAAAAACTCGGAGGATTGTTCTCTGCGCCATCAACGACACCCTGTTGAAGTGATGTATAAAGCTCGCCAAATGAAATAGCAACCGATGATGCACCAAGTTCTTTCATCATCTGGATTGCGGTATTACTTGACATAACACGAATTTTCATCCCGATTAAATCTTCCGGAGATAAAACTGGTTTGTCTTTTGTATAAAAACTCCTGCTTCCAGCATCATAATAGCAAAGACCCCTCAGGTTTTTGCTTTCACCGGCAAGAAGAAGCTCCTTTCCGACCGGGCCGTTCAATGCGTTCCAGTAGTGTGCTTCGTCTCTGAACAGATACGGCAGGCTGAAAACACTGTAAATCGGTATAAAACCCTCGAGCGGCGAAGTTGATACCTTGGTAATATCGAGCGCACCCATCTGAAGCTGCATGACAAGTTCCTTTTCAGAACCCAATTGCTCGCTCGGATATATATCGAGTTTTACCTTACCGCCGGATTTTTCCTCCAGTCTTTCCTTCATGAAGACCAAAGATTTGTGAACTGGATGACCTACATCAAGCGCGTGACCTAATTTTAATGTGAGAACGCTGTCATCTCTTTTACTACATCCCGGCGAGGCAATAATAAAAAGCGTTAGTATGATTAATACAATATTTTTGTACTGCATTATAAGCTCCTAATTACATTATGTAATTATTCAGTGTTCAGGTTCACTTATGATAACGTGAATTGTTGAAATGTAAAATAAAAACCCCGCAGCGAATCCGTTCACTACGGGGCAATGAAAAAATCAATCCATGATTTTATACTCTCTATAGCTAATTCAAACTATCGAGTATTTAATATCGCTTTCCAATCGCGATTTAATCAATTTTAATTTATTATTTATTTTCCTCTGTTACAGGCGGTATGCCTTCATATACAATCGGGACACCAAGAAATCCTAATTCACGAGCTACATCTTTCTGAGTGCTATCAATGTTAAAACTCGTTTCAAAATGCTCTCTTGCTTTGTCCTTATTATTTTTACTGAGATAGAAATAACCAAGGGATTTATGAACTTCAGCCGATTTTGGAGCTATTGTAAGGCCCTTGTTAAAACAAGTCATAGCATATGTATCAAGTCCCTGTTCCTGAAATTCCCGTCCAAGCTCAACAATCTTACTTGGAATATCTCCAACCTGGTTTAAGTAATTTTCAAAATAATGTTGCGCTTTAAGTGTATCCCCACGGTCAACAAAAAGCTTAACCATCCCTGCCTGAGCCGGTCTGTAAACAGGATCGAAGCGCAGAGAGTTATTATAATAAAATTCCGCATCATCCCATGATCTATCCGCATGATATAATTGAGCTAAAAGAAAATGTGTTGGAGCATCGTTATACCTGCGCTCAAGCCTCTTTTTCAATTCAACTTTTTTCTGTTCAGGAGATACATTATCAGCGAAATTACCGTATTGCTGATTCACACAACCAGACAGAAATACTAACAAGGTAAATATATAAATATACGAAGTCCATGAGCCCGAATATCTTAATGCAATCTTGCTGCTTTCGATTTTGCCCGCCATTCGGACCTCCATGGAGTAAACTTTACAAGGACAATTCATCATTATTCCAATTATGGTCACTCAATCATTTCTTAAGATTGATTCTCTCATGCTGTTGGAATCTTTGCAAGAAAATTTTTAACAAAAAATTAAAAAAACATTTTTTCTTTAATATTTTTTCAAAAGAATTCAGATGTAACTATAAAAAATGTTTTACTATGCAAATGAACTCTGCGCTTTGCGCAGTTTCATCACAGGAAAAACCTAAATATTGTTTTTTCATTTTATGATTGCATTGTCTTGAGCCGGACTGTTATATAAGAGCAAGTCAATATTTAACTTATGGCTACTATATTTATAGTGAAAACCTAAAAGCGAAATAAAAAAATAATACTGAAATTATTTTTGTAATAAAATATACATCTTGTTCGACTATTATTTTATAAGGTCCATCGTGGCGGACTAAAGGAGTTCAAAAGGAGAAACGCTTGCAAGTTGTTGACTGGCAAATAATTATTGAAAAACACGGTGCCATCGTATGGCAGACTGCATACAGGCTTCTGGGCAACTATACAGATACTTCTGACTGTTTTCAGGAAACGTTTATAAGTGCTCTGAAGGTTTGCAAGCGTCAAAAGGTGAGAAATTTTCCTGCACTTTTAGCCAGGCTTGCTACTACTCGAGCCATAGATATGCTTCGCGTGCGTTTTCGTTTGGAATCGAATAACTTGACTAATGATTTTAACATGGGAAATTTGAACAACAATCCCGACCCGGCTAAATATGTACAGAAGCAGGAGTTAGCGACGAAACTACAAAAAGCGTTGGTTCAATTACCTATTCAGGAAGCACAGGTTTTTTGTATGCGTTACTTAAATGATATGAGCTATCGACGAATTGCAAAAGAGCTGAATATAAAAACAAATACTGTTGGCGTTTTGCTGTATCGCGCCAAAGAGAAACTGCGAAAATCATTTTCAGTTTTGCAGAATCAGCAGAAAAGTGAGGTTGTGCTATGAAAGAAAAGGATCATATCCTTAAAAAAGCCGTAGAAGATACAAAACAAACACTTATTCCAAACGGACCATCGAAAGATTTAGTTGATGCAACTATAAAAGAACTCAATCAAGTTGCAAGCGAACTGCCTGAAGAACAATATGAAGAGCAAGTTGCTTCCACAAAAAGACTTATAATCAATAATGTTTTCAGAATGGCAGCAGCAGTTATTTTATCAATTTCTATCGGTTACGCAGCAGGAAGAATTTCGTCGCCGAAACCTCTTGATATGGAACAAATTCGCTCTGAACTGGAACCCGCAATTCGTGAAAAACTTTTTGAAGATGTTCAACTCGGCCTTACAAATAACTATGTCCAGATAAAACAAGAACTTACAGAACAATACTTTCAGGATTTAAGACTGGTTGCTTTGCAAGTCTTGAATGCTTCAGGTAAAATCACAAACCAGCTCGTGGAAGAACATATACAACCTATCGCCACTGCGCAATTTCAGGACAGGCAATGGATTACGGCTGAATTAAACCAAAACAGGCAGAATGTGGCTGTAATTGCAAAATTTTTAACAAGCACTGATATTGATAGTACGAATCCAAACGAACTCGATAATCAAAATAACTATAATCAAGGAGAGAACTATGAAAACCTCATTCAGAACAATTAGAATATCGATTTTAGCAATTCTTATTACTTGTAGCTTTGCTTTGGCACAAGAATCATCAACACTAATTCCTAAACCAAGCATGACTGAACACCCTACAAAACGCTCAGGTGAGTCTGATGACGCTTTCAATAACCGATTGCGACAATGGGAAAATGAAATTAGACGTATAACCGCAGAAGCGAATATAGAACCTACTGCAAGTCCTGCGCGGGTTAGACGTATTGAAGATACACCGAACCTTCCTCCACGGCCAGAAAAACGCCAAGGAGAATCTGATAGATCGTATAATTCAAGACTGATTCAATGGGAAGAACAAGTTAGACATATAACAGCAGGGAATCCTCAAACTTTAACAAGTACACCAAGCATTCCTCCACGTCCTGAAAAACGCGCAGGCGAATCTGACGCTTCTTATATGAATAGAAGCCGTGCATGGGAAGCAGAAGTGAGACGTTTAACTACTGATGCATCAAGAGTTTCTGCAACGCCACCAAGAATGTCGGCACGCCCTGAAAAACGCGCAGGCGAATCTGACGCTTCTTATGCTAACAGATTGCGTCAATGGGAAGCAGAAGTGAGACGTATAACTTCTGCTCAAACTGCTCAAAATACAGAAGAAGAACTGAATAGGCTTAGGCAAGAAATAGCTAAATTGACTGATCAGGCTGTAAGTACCTCAAGAACAGGTAGTTTTACAAATACAAGTTCTGAAAATATAACTGTAATTCCAATGGGAGAAATTCAAACTGAGGAACTTCTTACAATTAATGAAGATTTGAATGTAATGTCGCAGATTTTAATAAACAAGATGAAACTTGAAAAAATCAACACATCCGATCAACCAAAGACACAATGGCTTTTTTCTGATGGTCAATGGATAGCAATAGATGGCATTAATAATCAGATTCCTGGACGTAATATTAATCTATTGAGCAGTATGTATCTGCAAGGCTATGGCGCATTGTTTCAAATAAAAGTTAATTTTCCTTTATCAGCTCTACCTGAAGCACAGAATCAACCAGAAGAAATCCAAAATGAAGGGATTGATGAGGTTTGGCAGCAAACAAAACAACAGATTTATGAACCGAAACCATCAACGAGAAGTACTTATAGCACAATTAAAAGAACTGCAGAAGCAATGTATGATCCTCAACAAGTTGAGAATCTTAAAGCTTCACTGATACAAGCGTTAAAATACGCATCGAATATTCGTGCATTACAGCCGGATGAATCAGTTATTCTAAGAATAGCAGGGAGTGAGCGGTCTATACGCGTTCTCAGTACGAAAAAGGAAGAAGATCAAACGCTTGTCATTTATGAATCTGACGGTGTTCAGAATCCAATAATGATTGATGGGGATGTGAAGGAGTACTTAAAAACAATTACCGCGCCAACATCACTTGTTATACGTGCGAAAAAATCTGATATCGACGCCTTTGCAACAGATGAGCTTGATTTTGATATGTTCCGTGAGAAAGTGCAGGTTTTAAGCTATCCTTTATTACAAACCGCTCTTCCATCAACTACAACCGGGAGGATAATTATACCCTTTGAAACAAACAGTACCAGAACAACCGGCACTGGAACAACAACATCATCTACCTCCTCAAGAAGGACAACTTCAACCGCAACGGATACGATTCAACCTAATTATGAGACAGAATATTAAATAAAAATCTTGAATATCACCCCCAGTACAACGATGTATTGGGGGTTTTGTTTTATATATCGAGGTTTTGCACCTCGAGTGCGTGGTCCTGGATAAAGTTGCGGCGTTTTTCGACATTATCGCCCATTAAGATACTGAAAAGCCTGTCTGCTTCGCCGGCGTCTTCGAGTTTTACGCTTAGCAATGTACGAGTCTCAGGATTCATTGTCGTATCCCAAAGCTGGTCGGCGTTCATCTCGCCAAGACCTTTAAATCGTTTTATCTCGATTCCTTTGCCGCCAATCTGCCTGATTCCAGGACATATGCCGCCAAGTGACGCGATTTCATATGAATCTTCACCATTGGTAAGCTGGAATTTTGTTTCAATTGCTTCACCTGATACAGTTTTTGCGGCCTTAAGCAGATAATCCTTCAAGTCAAGACCATAATCCTTATTCAACTGCTCGTTTATCTGGTTTATTCTATCAATTTCATGAAGCTCTTCGCCAAAGAAACGCTCTTCTTGCTGTTCTTCATCAGCCTCTTCGGCTTTTTCGGCTTTCTCTTTCAACTCCTCCATGCGTTTTTCATACGGTTCCTGGTTATAAAAAACTTCTTCATCGTTTTCTATGCAAATTCGATACTGAGGCAATTCTCCTTTTGACGGCGAATAATATTTTTCGACAAAACTCTCGAAATGTATACCTCGCCTGTTTAGAACACTGATTAATCTTTCGGCTTCAGATAGTATTTTTATAAGTTCATCCATTTTTTTATCAGTAATGTGTATTGGAGCACTTTTTACAGTTTTTTCTTTACCTTCTTTTTCATCTGCTCCATTAAGGTTTCTGATATGAAGTTCAGTGCCTTCCATGCCGCGTGCAGCCATTCGTTTGCGCATCTTATTTTCAGTTAGGATATACTCTGATTTTTTCTGGCCTTTTATTTTTATCTCGTATAAAGGCGGCTGAGCTATGTAAATCGCCCCGTTATCAAATAATTGCTGCATTTGCCTAAAGAAAAATGTAAGTAAAAGCGTTCGGATATGAGCACCATCGACGTCGGCATCCGTCATCAGAATTATTTTGCCATATCTGCACTTTTCCATATCAAACTCATCAGTACCGATTCCTGTTCCTAATGCGCTTATGATTGTTCGTATTTCATCGTGGGCAAGCATTTTTTCCAGCCTTGCTTTTTCGACGTTAAGAATTTTTCCTTTCAAAGGCAAAATTGCCTGAATATTTCTGTCTCTTCCAGCTTTTGCTGAACCACCTGCAGAATCACCTTCGACGATGAATACTTCAGTAGATGCTTTTTCCTTACTCGCGCAATCCCACAATTTACCGGGTAGATTTGACGTGCTTAAAGCACCTTTTCTTCTTGTGAGCTCTCTTGCTTTTCGAGCGGCTTCTCTGGCCGCTGCTGCCTGAATAGCTTTGTTCAAAATCTTTTTCGATTCTGAAGGATGCTCTTCAAGGTAATGGCCCAATTGCTCATTGACAACGGTTTCTACGAAACTTCCTACTTCCGGATTCGT
Organism: Sedimentisphaerales bacterium; assembly: GCA_016936075.1. Lineage (GTDB taxonomy): Bacteria > Planctomycetota > Phycisphaerae > Sedimentisphaerales > Anaerobacaceae > JAFGPS01. Next base: position 9,468 of record JAFGPS010000034.1, read on the forward strand.
TAGTCGAACTTTTGTCTGTGCCTCGAAATGTGGATTGGCGAGTTTTACCGAGACTATGGCAGTTAATCCTTCGCGTAAATCCTCACCTGTTGTTGCCTGGCCGTTTTTAATAAGATTATTATTTTTGGCATAATAATTCATCGTTCGTGTTAGTGCAGACCTGAAACCAGAAAGATGAGTACCTCCGTCTATATTTCGGATATTGTTAGCAAAAACCAGCACATTTTCAGTGTAGCTATCATTATATTGCAGCGCAACTTCGCAACTTAGTTTTGCATCATTATCTTCCTTCGCAAGATAGATAACATCGTTGTGAAGTGTTTCCTTACCTTCATTTAGATGCGTTATGAATGCTTTTATACCATCATCAAACTGGAAGACTTCTTTTTTCTTATTCCTGTCATCTCTGAATGAAATCTTTAATCCGCCATTCAAATATGCCAGCTCACGTATTCTCTTTAAAAGCGTATCGTATGAGAATTCATTATCGCCGAATATTTCCTCGTCAGGCTTAAAGGTAATTTTTGTTCCGCGTTTTGAGGTAGTACCAAGTTCTTTAATACGACCTTTAGCGATTCCTCTTTCACATACGAATTGGTAATGTTTGCCATCACGAAAAACATCTGCTTCAACCCACTCGCTAAGTGCATTTACTACGCTGATACCAACACCATGTAAACCACCTGCGACTTTATAACTGTCATTATCGAACTTTCCGCCGGCATGCAGCGTTGTCATTACAACTTCCAACGCACTGACTTTTGCTTCTTTATGTGTTTCGACTGGAATTCCTCGACCGTTATCTTCGACAGAACAGCTTCCATCCGGATAAATATGAATATCAATTTGATTACACTCGCCTGCGAGTGCTTCATCAATTGAATTATCTACTACTTCATAAACCAGGTGGTGAAGTCCGCTTGTTGCAGTATCTCCGATATACATGTCGGGACGTTTACGAACAGCTTCCAGACCACCAAGAATTTTTATATTACTTGCATCATACGTATGGCTTTGCATATATTTTCTCTTATCTTTTTTTAAAGAAGTTTTATTTTAGTTAACCTTGCTCTGGGACATTCTTTCTGAAGCTCTTTGATGATTACTGAGCTGCATAAACGCAATTCATATTTGTGCGAAGGTGAATCAACCTTCACAGACAAGCTTCCACCTGAAATATCTACGATTTCACAATGTTTGCTAAGCTCCTCAGGAAGAACCTGTTCCCAGATTTCAACAACATCTCCATATTTTTTCCACTTCGGCTCTACCTGCTTCGAGATAAACTGCTCAACAACCTGACCGATTCCAACGAACCTGTCATATCTTTTTCTTTGCCTGCCTTTTACAGCCTGCTCTATTCTCTCGATTTCTTCCATAAAATTCGGGAAAACCAAAAATCGTTTATATTGTAATCTATTATCCTAAATTTATCGGCATAAGGACGTATAACAAATCAGTCCCGCTTTTAATCAAACCAGGTCTGTCTGCCTGACCAAGCTCCAAATCGAAATCTTTTGCTTTAATTACACGCAGCACATCAATCAAAAACTGCGGATTAAATCCTATTTCGATTGGCTCGCCTTTATATTCTATCTTCATTTCAACTTGCGCATCGCCTGTTTCAGGTGCTCTGCCGGAGAAGATAAGCTTGTCCTGTTGGATCGAGAACTTGATACTTCGTGATTCATCGCTTGTAAGCAATGAAGCTCTACGAACAGCACTAAGAACAGCGTCAGTCGAAAGAGTTAATTTTTTATCATAATCAGTTGGGATAATATCTTCATATTTCGGGAAATTACCTTCAACAAGATTTGAGCTTATAACTACATTAGCACAGCTTATCAAAATCTGATTATCAACCGGCTTTGCAGAAACAACATCTTTTTCACTGCTTCCGATTTTGTCTAACAAACCCATTGCTTTAGCCGGAACTATGATACTGATTATTCCATCTTCTTTTTTTGGAGCCGAAGATAAAGTTACCTTGCTTCTTGCCAGGCGCCGGCCATCGGTCGCAACGAGGAACATCTTTTTGTCTTTAATTTCCCACAACACGCCGTTTATAGCATATCTGCTGCTCTCTTTGGCAGTAGCGAAAAGGCATTGTTCAATTCCCGACTGAAGAGTTGCCAAAGGAACTTTAATATCAGCTTCACCGTCGAAAACGGGCACTTTAGGATACTGGCCCGGCTCATGACCATATATCGTAAAATGGCTGTCCGCTCCCTTTATCTGGCAGGTTCCCTCGGAAGATTCCAGTGAAAGTACATCATCTACACTTTCGCGTACAACCGCTAAGAGCTTGTCGGCGGGAATTACTGCTTCTCCCGGCTCTTCGATTTGCACTTCAGAAATCAGATAGTTTATGCCTACTTCAAGGTCAGTTGCGCAAATCCGCACTTCCTTATCATCTGCGATAATTTGAACGCAGCGTAATATCGGCTTTGGCGTGCGGCTTGGTACTATCGACGAAACCAGACCCAAAGCCTCTGCAAGGGCACTTCTATTAAAGTTTACCTTCATAAAAACCTCTGAAATTATTTGCCAAAAAGGTTAAATATCAATTTTCCACGCGAAAATTCAAACACAGTAATCTACACTAAAATCCGCACTTTAACAACTCTTTTTTTGTAAAAACTCTGCCTGTTTTACCGCATAATTCTGTAAGTATTGGACGATTCGAGAGTATTGGAAGAAATGAAAATTTATTAATTTCAGCCGTTTCCAGAAAATTTTTGAAAATTATCGAAAAAGAATGCAACCAAATCGAGATTTCAACGTCTTAACTATACAGAAGGAGTAACTATGCGCCGAAATTTTGAAAAAACAAGGAGATTGAAAATGCGAAAACACGTGATTTATGCAGCAATATGTATTTGTTTTTTAACTAATATATCCAACAGTCAGGAACTTCGGAGACCAATTGACTCTTCACAGGATATCTATTATGGCGTTTCTACTCTTAAAGGAGTAAAAGAAGTCTTTCCTTATGTTAATTTACAAATCATCGAACCGAATCCAAGAGTAAAATTACAATATACTTCAGAAATCGGAAATCTTGTGCGAGATGAAATTCAGGAATTGGTTGTACAGGCTCTCGAAAAAACTGGTGTTACAATCGCAACTAAATCTGATCGTTCTTCTGAAAATGCTCCTTTGAACCTGGAAACGACAATAATGATAAAAATTGCACCCGATGATCCCCCTATCTATCACATATTTATACACACTGAGGCTCTTCAGAGGATAAGGCTTGAAAGAAATAATGCTATCCAGGCTTTTTCACGAGTATGGCCTACAACGCCAAAAAGTTTATATACACAAAATATATTAGTACTAAATTCCTCAAAGCTGGAAGATTCAGTAAAAGAAGAAGTCGCAAAACAGATTGATTATTTCATACACGACTTTAACATGGCTAATCCGAAACCTGTCACTCGAAGCGCAGAAGGTGTCGATATAGAAGCTTTGAGGAAGACATTGTTTACAACGAAATCTGAGTCAGGAGCCGAAATAAGAGTCAGAGGTAAAGATAATCCGCAATTACTGGCAATAAAAGAACTCGAAATGGCCGGCTCAGAGGAAGCAATTAACGTTCTTTTCGATTGCCTAACTGATGACAAAATGAATAGCACTCTAAAGCAAAATGCTTTAACCGCCCTGGGACGTATCGGAACTGAACCTGCAATCGAGGCAATAAAAAAATTCGAACGATGGAGTCAAAAACGTTACATAAGCCCAGCACAATTTCATATGGGACCTCAAGCTGGCCCAGCAAACTATGGCAAAGGAACTCCGGCAATACCTATTGCTCAAACAACAGATTCGAATAATAAAACATATGCATTAGTTCCTTTAAGTCCTTATGGCTCGCTTGAGATTTTTCTAACATCACAAATAGACAATGAAATATGGTCCAAGCCAATTTTATTAGATTTACCTGGGTTCCCTCAATTGAGATTTAATATTGAAACAGGATGGAATATTAAGGGTGCATTATCTATTGAAGGTGACCTTGTTAAGATTGAATGCCTGGATAAAAGTTATGAAATTAAAATCAGCGAGCAGATAAAAGATACAGATAAAGATGGATTCCCTGATATAGTCGAAGCGAGATTATCGACTAACCCCAAAAATCCCGATTCAGATGGAGATGGTCTCCCTGATAGTAAAGATTCCAATCCGCTTATAGCAAAACATAAAGAAATTAATGAAACAACTGAAATTTTCCAGGCAGTCTTTTCAATTATGTTCGCAACGAGTAACAGCCATGATATAATGTTCGTTGTCGATAGAGATGAATTTGCAAAACAGGAATATTACGGCTATCCAGGCCCAATTATTCTAACACCTTCAGCGATAGACGGATTTTTAAACTTAACTTCATTAAAATATAAATACAAATCCGAAGACGAAGCTATCTTAACTGTAAGTGACCATATAGGTTCATTGGCAGGAAGTGTATACGAAGTCAAACTGAAAAAGATACTCGGCAAATGGGTGGTAGTCGAATTAAAAACGACAATGATTAGATAAATTTAATTAGTATTTTTTTAAGAAAGGTGAAATGCTATGAAAAAACTAATCTTAACATTACTTCTTACTTGTTCCATTTCTGTAATATCCAGGGGACAAGCGACATCTCAGAGTTCTGCAATATCCAGGAGACAGGCGACATCTCAGAGTGTAGATGGGTTACAGGGTAGATTATTTTATGTTTCTACTCTAAAAGGTGTGAAGGAAGTATATTCCCAAGTGCAGATAGAAGTTATGCAGGCAGTACCGACGCAACTTAGGTCTGTCCCAAAAATCGGAACTATTGAAAGTGAGGATATCAGGGAACAGGTTGTACAGGCCCTGCAAAAAGCCGATATTCCAGTTGCCAGTCAATTGGACAATACTTCGGAAAATGCTCCGCTGAGTTTAAACATATCAATATTCATCAAATTAGTACCGGGCGATCCCCCTATCTATAATACATATATATCAACTGAAGCTCTTCAGTCAATAAAACTTGGACGCGATGATTCTATCCGCTCATTTTCTCGAACATGGCCCATGCAGCCAACGGGACTAAGTACGAGGA